>DASSXK010000635.1:0-4276 GCA_035703945.1 Ktedonobacteraceae bacterium
CCTTCCTGATTGCGACTCGCACGTTCATCTATTGGCTGGACTCACGCAACTTCCTGCCCGATCCCAGCCATAGCTGGCTTTCAGAGAAAATCCTTATGCAGCGCATCTTGCAGCACTACCCGGTCGGGTCAACGCACCTTGGCTGGTTCATCGACGAGGGCAGCGGCGTCAACCTGACCACAAAAGCTGCTCTACCGGTGCTGGCCTCGGATTTCTTCAATAATCTGGAGATCTGGACGTCGATACAGGCTGAAACGATCACAACTGAAAATAGCCCAACGAAAGTCAGCACACAGCCCGTTAAACCTCACGGCATGGCGCTAATCAGACCTACAAGCGAGGAGCAACAGGAAATCTTCGTCTCATTTACGATCAGCGACGGGGATAATCTGCAATTCGATCAACACCGGATGTTACAGCTCTGGCAAGATAAGGCCAGGGGAGCGGTGCCGATTGGCTGGACGATCTCGCCGGCCCTGGTAGAGGCCGCGCCAACAATGGCTGCTTACTACGCCCAAAGCGCCAGCGCCAACGACGAGTTTATCGCGGGACCCAGCGGGGCGGGCTATATGTTCCCCTCGACCTGGCCCGAGTCGGAGCTGAACAGCTTTTTGAAACGCACGGGCAAGCTGATGCAATCCATGAATATCAAGCTGCTGGAAGCGCTGGATAGCGATTTTCTGCGGGATATTGGTCTGGGAATCATCTCCAGCATTGCCGGTGGGGATATGGGTTTCACGGATGAACAGGTTCAGAAACGCTATATTCAGGCGCTCACTCCCTATGGTCTGAAGGGGCTGCTGAGCGGGGCGGGACGTCGGAATCCAGACTGGCATATAGCCGCTGGACTCCCGATCTATCGCAACCTGGGACTGGTCGGAAGTGTCGGGCAAACGGTCGATTTTATCAGGGATGCAGCGAAGAGCATGACACAGCGACCCCTCTACCTGAATGTCTATGTGCTGGCCTGGAATATGGGTCCCAGCGATCTCAAGCAGGTTGTCGAACAACTGGGTGCGGGCTATACGTTTGTGACACCTGGGGATCTGCTGGAACGAATTGCAGAGCAAGCAGGACAATCGGCATAAACATCAATCGTCCTGTCTTCAAGCGAGTAAAACTGTAAAACATGCAATTCAAAGATTGGCACATGGGAATGTATTCCACTTGTGGGTGGTGCGTGGTGGTGCGTCTCTATATCTGATTTAATTGCTCTACAGTGGCTTCTGAAGCGGCTTCATGATTTTTACAGATTGAAAAGGTGGTGCCGGTGGTGTCAAATGTCATGTTTTTCTAGAATTGACCCAAAAGATCTTTCTCTATAGGGAAAACATGGTTTTACGCACCACCCACACCACCTTTTTGAGATTTTATCGCTCCAGTCTGGCTCCTGAAGCGCATTGAGCATCTTCCACTTTTCGATCACCACGCACCACCTTTTCAGTTTTTGGCCCAAAAAACACGTTTTTTTTAACGCAATTTAAAATAAAATCAGGTCTGTTACTCGCATTCACAACCAACCACATCCTATAATCGTAATTGAAACATGAAAAAACAGACAGCAACGTACCATCGATAAAATCAGTTGCACGTAGAACAGGTTGTGCATACTACCAATCAACTTTTATTGATACCCATAAATAAAGGGGAGAACCACGAATGGTCGATCTCAGGCAGATTTATCAAAGCCCACTCAATCCATTTCCAGTTTATAGGGCGATGCGAGAACGCACGCCCATTGCCATGGATTCACGTGGAGGAGTGAATGTCTTTCCATATCAGGAAGTCCAGCGTGTCCTGACCGAATTTGCGACCTTTCCCTCAGGCTTCGGATCAGACCCAAATGATCCTCTGAGCACAAGCCTGATTAGCATCAACCCGCCACGCCATCGGCAGATGCGCTCGATCGTGACTCAGGCCTTTACGCCACGCGTGATCGCGCTACTAGAGGATCGCATCCGACAGATCGTAGACGAGTTGCTCTCACAGGTTGCCGGGCGCGGCAAAATGGACTTCGTGACCGAGTTCACCAATCCACTGCCAATTATCGTGATCGCCGAGTTGCTGGGCATACCCGCCAGCGACCAGGAGAAGTTCAAGCACTGGTCCGACCTGATCATCGGCAACACGACTTCGTCCGCCATCGAGAATCGCGAAGCAACCTATCAAAAGGCCTACATGGAAATGTACACCTATTTTATGCAGATGCTAGAAAAGCGCCGCAACGAGCCAAAGAATGACCTGATCAGTGCCCTGACACAGGCCCAGGTCGAAGGCGAGCATCTCTCCGATATGGAGTTGATGGGCTTCTGCATCCTGCTGCTGGTGGCCGGAAATGAAACAACAACCAACCTGATCGGAAACGCCATGCTCTGCTTCGACGAACATCCCGAAGTAATGGACGAGCTTCGGGCAAATCCCACGCTGATTCCAGGGGCGATTGAAGAGGTGCTGCGCTATCGCTCGCCCGTACAATGTATGTTCAGAAGCTGTGCCGTAGATACAAAGCTTGGCGAAACAACAATCAAGAAAGGCCAATGGTTAACGGCCTGGATCGGCTCCGCCAACCGCGACGAAAGCCAGTTCCCCAATGCCGAGACCTTCGATATTCATCGCACCCCCAACCGCCATATCGCCTTTGGTCATGGCATCCACTTCTGCATCGGCGCGCCCCTGGCCCGCCTGGAAAGCCGGATCGCCCTGGAGGAACTGCTGGCACGCTTCCAGAATATCAAACGCGACCGTAGCCGCGAGTTAGAGCATATCGGCAGCTTCATCGTCTTTGGCGTGCAAAACATGCCAGTTACATTTGAGGCCCGTTAAGTCAGAATTTTTAGAAATAAGCAGAGGCCCGAGATTTACTTTTAAAAAAGCCCGGGTCTCCTACCACCACCCTCAGAAAAGACTGGAAAAAACGCCCTCAATCACGTACAATCAAGAAGAGTAGACCGTCCCCGTAATGCCGTTACACAAATCATATCGTAAGCCATTCACTTCGCTGACTGAACGCGCTTGAGAAGCCAGCAGGAATAATGCCAGAAACGATCCACGGTGAAGCGTTCAGAGATCCCTGATTGGAAAGCGTTCAGTAGGCGCGCGAGTGCCGTTGCGAAGTGTCTTTCAATAGCTAGCCAGGACGAGAAAAGAAACCGCTCCCGAAGCCACTTAATAACTCAGAAGTCGTTAAAAAACAAGACGACCGCGCGATAACCGAAAGGATATAGTGCATATGCCGCACTTTGCCCCAACTGAGGAACAAGAAGAGATTCGCAAACTCGCTGCCAGCCTGGCAAGCCAGGAGCTACGCAAGCTTGGACGCGAAGCCGAAAAACAGGGCGATATTCCGTCCGCAGTCTTACGCACACTGACAGAAACCGGCCTGACAACGCCCTTCGACGAGCAATTCGACGGCTCCGGTCGCATCGAAGCCACCACCTACGCCCTGATCGCCGAAGAGTTGGCCTTCGGCGATGGGGGTCAGGCCACCAATATCATTGCTTCGTTGCTCGCTCCGGTCGCAGTCGATCAGGCGGGCAACCAGAGCCAGAAGCAGCAGTATTTACCCGCTTTTGGAGAGGCCAGCACAGGTCAGACACGATGCGGTAGCCTGGCCTACGCCGAGCATACAGGCGGCTATACCCTCAACGAGATTCAGGCCAGCCTGACTCCAACTGACGGCGGCTATCGCCTCAACGGCAGCAAGCGAAACGTCATTCATGGCGAGCAGGCCGATCTCAGGGTGGTGCTGGCGCGGATAGAGGGGACAGAGGGAGCCAGTGGAATCTGCGCGGTCGTGCTGTCAGATGATGCCAATGGCTTCTCATTTCAGACGACCCAGGAGCCGCTCGGACTGCAAGCAGCTCCCAGCGCGACCTATATTTTTGAAGAGACCTTTATTCCCAACGAGGCTCTGCTAGGCCCTCCGGGCTGCGCCGATGTGATCCGAATAGCGGCCCTGCACAGTATTCTACGGGCAGGAATCGCGATCGGAACCGCCAGAGCAGCCCTGGAATACGCCCGCGACTACGCCGCCGGTCGCTATGCTTTTGGACGGCCAATTGCCTCCTATCAGGGAATCGCCTTCATCATTGCTGAGATGGCAATGAAGCTCGACGCGGCCCGCTTGCTGACCTGGAGGGCCGCCAGCCTGTGGGACAAGCACTATCCCGAAATTCATGTGTTGGAGGAGGCCGAAGCGGCCCAACGCCAGGCGCTGAAGATCGCGCAGTCCGCCACAACCGACGCCGTTCAGGTTCTGGGAGGAGCGGGCTTTATT
>DASSXK010000717.1:0-4811 GCA_035703945.1 Ktedonobacteraceae bacterium
CCCTGGCTTCTCAAACGCGTTCAGTCAGCGAATTGAATAGATTACCACCACCCGAAGACGAAGGAAGAGCATTGGATACAAGCAAGCAACTATTGCAGGCAGCCGTCCAGAATAACGCCATCTGGTGCGAGACTATCTGCCGGTCCCACAATGTTCCAGGAGAGTTTTATGAAACCTGCTGGGTCAATCGTCAACGAGTTCCTCGCTACTATCCCAATCTCGTGACCCTGGCCCCGCTCACGGACCTCCAGGTCCAGCCAAACTATCTCGCGGACCTGCTGCTAACCAGGAGAGACGATACCGTTTCAGTCAAAGATAGCTTCTCAACCCTGGATCTCAGCGCATACGGATTTCAACGCCTCTTTCAAGCGCAATGGATCTTCAGAGAAGCCTCAACAGAACATCCTCAAGCCAGCACTGCTAGCCTTCAGTGGAGCAGGGTCGCGACGGACCAGGAGCTGCTTCGCTGGGAAGCAGCCTGGTCTCAAGGAGAAACAGCCGCCGCACGCCTCTTTCTCCCTGGACTCTTGCAGAATGAGGATATTTGCATCCTGGCCGGTTATCAGGGGGGTCAGCTCGTCGCAGGTGCCATTGCCAACCGAACCGAGAACGTCATTGGAATCTCCAATGTCTTCACGCCAGCCCAGATGGCGGAAGGCTCCTGGTCTGGTATACTCAAGCAGATTGCAGCCCGCTTTCCCGGGTTACCCCTTGTCGGATATGAGCAGGATACAAATCTTATAACGGCTCTGAACGTTGGATTCACAACGCTCGGCCCCCTCCAGGTCTGGCTAAAATAGCTACGGCATTGGATAGGGATCGACCCGCTCGGTTGGATAGTCCGCAATGAGTGCGGCATGATCGCGTTCAGCCTGATCCGCATAGGTCTCGGCGAAGGTGACAAGGGCCCGATCAAAGGTATCGCTGCTTCCCAGATAGCCGCTGATCATCGCCGCATCGCCTGAACGGGCATGGGCTCGTGCCAGCGCCCAGCCACAGAAGCGGCAGTACTCGACAAATCCCTCTGCGGACAGGCTTACAAGATCGATGGACAACTTCATATCCCGAAGCTGACGAATATAGTAATCCGAATCGCCAAGTCTGGTCCAGCCCAGGAAGAGATCGCTGGCCGCCTGCATCAGGCGTTGCCCACAGACGACACGTTGCCCATGATTGGGATAGATGCTTGGGGCCAGGTGCTCTTCCAGCACCGAGGTCTGGGCCTGCTTGATTTGCAAAAGCAAGGGATCTTTGTCATCATTGCCCAGCATCAAGGCAACGTAGCAGCGCGTCCCAACGCTTCCGACTCCGACAACCTTCAGGGCCACATCCACGCAGCGATAGCGATCAAGCAAAACGCGTCGATCCTCCTGAACGGTTGAATGATAGGTTTCGACAAGATTTTTGAGCTGCTGCGTCAGCTTCTCATCATCAAGATGGGTAATCAGCGGCGGATTATCTTTAATGCGGTGGCCATCATCGGTCAGGGTCGTCAGTTTAGGGAAGGCCTGAAGATGCGAACGTTGACTTGACTTGATCCGCTGCTTGTTAATGTACCAACGAAACTCCCGGTTAACAAACTGGAGAGAACTGGCATAGTCAATCCGCGAGTACCAGACGTCGATATAGGGCATCTCAGCATACTTCCACATATGTTCACGATACGAGCGGATCGCGCTCAAGACGGCCTTCTGACGGGTCTCCAGGGGCAGACCGTTGGTTCGTCCGGCAATCATGATGCTGGCGGTAAAACGCTTGAGATCCCATTCCCAGGGTCCTGGCAGCGTCTCGTCGAAATCGTTGACATCGAAGACCTGGTTGCGTTCGGGCGTGGCATAGATGCCAAAGTTATTGAGGTGGGCATCCCCACAGATCTGCACCTGAAGGCCCGTTACCGGTGTCGAAGCCAGATCCTGAGCCATGACAATTGGTGAACCCCGCAAATAGGTAAAAGGCGAGGCCGCCATACGCGCATAACGTAGCGGCACCAGTTGGGGCAGGCGCGACTTATTCTGTTCTTCCAGCAACTTCAGCGGATCGGGCCGATTCGCGACCGGAGTCCATTCGGCATGACTGGAACGAGGCACTTTCTTACGCAGCTCCTTACCGGCGGCCCGTCGTTCTGCCAGTGTCATCGGCTGTGATTCAGCAGGAAGTGCTTCCTGAAGTTCGTGCATAACAGATTTCCTCCAAGCGTTTTTAGCCTGAGAAGGTCATTTTCCCAACGCTGGTATGGGCAAGCAGCTTTTGGGCATTTTGCCACAGCAGCTTTGCACGCACCTCAGGGGTAAAGTAAGTCAGGGGCTCAAAATCTTTGAGCCAGCGTTGCGGCGTAATAAAAGGATAATCCGAGCCAAACAGGAAGCGATCCTGCAAGCGAGAAGAGGCCTCGCGCAGCAAAACTTCGGGGATACGCTTCGGAACCCAACCTGAAAGGTCGTTGTAGACGTTGGTTTTATGCTGGAGAATCGCCAGCATTTCTTCATGCCAGGGCCAGGATGGATGTGCCCCTATGATGGTCAGGCCAGGAAAATCGGCTGCCAGGGAGTCAAGGTAGATCGGACGGGTGTAGTCCATTTTAATCCCCATCCCTCCCGGTGTTCCGGCCCCCAGACCATTTGTGCCGGTATGAAATAGCGCGGGCACGCCCAGATCTTGAATTTTCTCCATCAGTGGATAAAACGTGGGATCATTCGGATAAAAAGCCTGCACGCCTGGATGGAATTTCGCCCCGGCCAGCCCCAGATCCTTGATCGCACGTTCGATCTCTTTGACTGCTGCTTTCCCTTTATGCGGATCGACGCTGGCAAAGCCAATAAATTGCTGCGGGTAGCGCTTCACAATTTCCGCGACATAATCGTTGCCAAGAGGAGGTAGCCCGGTCGCGGTTTCGGCATCCCAGGCCAGCAGGACCCCGATCATATCAAGCTCGGCATAGTCGGCGGCAATCTGCTCAATATCCTTCAGTTTTACCTCGGTCCGGAAATAGCGCTCTGCGGCCTGAGCGTAGGGCCCAAGTGTAACCTGCATAAACTCCGTCGTTGGAAGGTGGACATGGAAATCTATCGCACGCGGCATAACATCTTCCTCCAAAAATAATCAAACACAACATTGTGCTCGGATGCTCTCTGCTATTATAGTCTCTTGCCAAACAGGCTTGTCCAGACGCAGATAAGGAGAAAATGGGGACGCCAGGTCTGTCATGCAACTGCTACGCTTTTTGGTTGCATGACAGACCTCGCGAAAAGTTAGCTCAACATGCCAAAACGCAGCTTCATCAGCAGGATACGCTGGACCGACAGGTCGATTCGAGCCTGGGTCAACTGCCCGCTTTGCAGAGCCTGTTTGAGGCCCGTAACAATCGTCGCTACATCATGCGGATTAAATGGCCCCTCGATCATATCAACCCCTGCAACAAGGGACAGAACCGTGGCCTGGCTTAAGTTCCAGGTCTGGCTGATACCACCCATGTTCAGGTCATCGGAAAAGACCACGCCATTATAGCCAAGCTCACCACGCAAAATGCCATTGACCGTTTTTGGTGAAAGCTCAGCGGGAAGCTTGGGATCAAGCGCCGGGTCCAGCACATCAGTCACCATCACCATCGCGGGATTGTTCTTTTTCAGCATCGTTTTGTAGGGAGCGAAATCGATATTCTCCAGATCAGCCTTGCTGCGGTTAACGGTCGGCAGTCCAAAGTGTGGATCAGAATTGATTGAACCAAGACCTGGAAAATGCTTCAGGCAACCCAGTACATGATTTTGTTGGAGGCCATCGATAAAAGCCCCTGCATAGGTCGAAACAGTTTTGGAGCTACGCCCAAACATACGCGAAGCCAAAACGGGCGGGTCCACGGTCTGCACATCGACAACTGGCGCCAGGTCGGTATTCATCCCCAACTCACGCATCCAGATCGCCCACTGCTTGCCTTGATTATAGGCATAGCTGGGATTACCGCTTGCTCCCATATCCTGGGCCGAAGGAAGCGGACCATGAAACGTCTCCAGACGGCTCACAAGGCCCCCCTCCTGGTCGGTTCCAATTAAGAGTGGGATCTTCGCATCCTGCTGGGCCTGATGAGAGAAGGCAGCCAGGTTGCTGATCTGATTATAGGGAGGATCAAAGTTGCCATTTACCGTCTGATAATAATATCCTCCGATGAACTGTTGAGAAACCATAAAGTGCAAGCCGCTATCCTCATAGTTATTGCCTTTATATTCAACTGTCAGAAGCTGGCCCAATTTTTGATCCAGCGTCATCGAGTTAAGAACCGCCTGAACTTTACGCAGCTCGGCCTGACTCTTTGTTTCGGTCTTCATTGAATCTGGCATCTTCGTCGCCTGGGCTTGATCTTGCGCCTGAGCTTTTGGGGTCGGATCGGCCTTCGCAGGAGCAGAACTGGAACCCCCCTGTCCAGAACACCCCGCCAGAAGGAGCATCATCAGACACATCCATAAAGTGAAATTAGTCACAGCAATTCCACGAAGCGGACGATATACTTGATTTTGTAAGATAGAAAGCCGCATAAGCGAATACACTCCAAAAAATCTATATTTTTTCGTCTAATCCATTACAACACATAATCTTGATCATTCTACAATAACACGATTTTTACAGGCAAATAGGACTTATCACTACCCAAATTACCTAACCAGTACCTAATTTACATCCGAATAAGCCGCTTTTAAATAAGCTGTGCTATACTCGCCAGGAGACATGTAATAGAGAGAAATATCGTCAATCAGAAAGCAAGGGGACAATTACATGTCGAAATGCAATTTCCGTCAATTCAGTGCAATAAAAAGGCCATT
>DASSXK010000386.1:0-3143 GCA_035703945.1 Ktedonobacteraceae bacterium
TGGACTTTTCTCGTGGATTCCACAGGTAGACTGGACGAGCGCCTTACCGGCAACTCGACACTTCCTGGCAAGCTATCCGCTAATTGATCCGGGTCAACAGATTGGAGCGGCGAATTTGAGCCTGCTCTGTCTGTTGCTGGCCTTTATTCCGATGGCTTTCGCAGCGCAGCTTGGAACACGGAGCGTGCGGGAATACCTTTTGCCACATCAGAACCGAGGGGTCTTCTGGGCGATATTCCTGGTAACCTGTCTGTTTGCCGTAACCTTTCTGTTCTTACCAGCTTTCAATACACGTGAGGAGCTGGTTTACGCAGGATATGGGCGGCTGGTAACGGTTCACCATCTAAATCCCTATGTCGCGAAAATTACCGACCTGCCATCCGAGCTGCTTTACCCGATCCTGAGCCAGAATCCCCAGGTACAACTTCCGGTTGGACCGGTCTGGATGGATCTATGCATTCCAATATCCCTGTTAGCCCATGAGAGCGTCGGCAATTTTATGCTTAGCTTCCGGATGATGGGTCTGCTGGCCCACCTGGGCAATACACTCTTGATCTGGTATATATTAAGCAAATTGAAGCCACTGGCGCGGATCTCAGGAACCATACTGTATGCCTGGAATCCACTCATCTTGCTGCTTGGAATCAGCGAGATGCATGTGGAGATTTTCGTCACCCTGCTGGTATTACTAGGCATCTTCTTCTTTCAACACCGCTCGCCCTCACTGGGCTGGATCTTTCTCTTGCTGGCATGTATGGTCAATTTATTCTGCCTGCTTCTGCTGCCGCTCTTCCTCTACCAGATGGGCAAAGCGGCCCAGGAGATGCACTATGGATTGCGCGTCCTCTGGGTGCTGGGCGTGGCGTTCATCACGGTTCTGGTCGTGGGGTTGGCCTATGCTCCCTACTGGCAAATGTGGGGGCTGGCGGGCCTGGCTGACCAGTTTCAGGCGGTTTTCTGGCAACACAGCTTGATCAATTCCCTGGATGCAACCTTACAATATATGCCAGTCAAACTCCCTGGGGTCATTTTCTGGCTTGTCGCCCCACAACACTGGATGCTCCTGGCAGGAGTGGTCTGCGGACTGGTGTTGCTCTTCACGCTCTGGCTGGGCGATACGCTCGACCTGGCGGTACTTTTTAGTAGCTGGCTGTGGTTAGCGTTGCTGATCTTCCTGCCGATCTACTGGCCGTGGTATGCGCTGCTTCCGCTGGCGCTGGCGATTGCGTCGGGTGAAAAACGCACGATTCAGCTCGCGATGCTCTTAGGACTGGGGGCACTTGTGGCGTATTATTGTTGGCTCTGGCCAAATCCCTGGAAAGGGCAGGCCCTGGCAACAGTAGGGCTTCCGCTCCTGCTCTGGGGCTGGGTTGTCTTCTTCAACTCTACATTCCAGATGACAGCCACACGCGAAACGGAGCAGCGTGCGCCCCGAACCCCACAATTACGCACCTCTTCCTGGCCACATAGAGTACGGTAACTTCAGGGGTCCCGTGGTGAGCTCACCGGGACCCTCTCTACGCTGCTTGCGAATTCAGACCGAGTATGCTATACTGCGCGTTGTATGCGGGGTCGGCCCTGGAGAAAGGCTTCTCTGCGCCTTCAATGGGGTAGATGCTTCTTAATAAATATTACCGTCAGAAGCACACTTGAGTTCAAATAAGAGTGTATGGGTTTGATAGCAAGACGATAAAATACATCACCTGTCAGTGATGTCCCCCGCCGATAGAAAGAAGAGCTATGAAGCAGAAACTTAAAACGCACAAGGCGATGGCCAAGCGCGTGAAGGTTACCGGTAGCGGTAAATTTCTACGCCGTAAAGTTGCCATTAACCACTTGCGCCGCAACAAATCACCTCAGGCAGTTCGCTCGATGGACAAGACCTTCGAAATGAAGACAGCCGACTTACGTCGCATTAAACGTTTGTTGCCCTACTCATAGGGTATTAACACATTTGGAGGATAACGAGGAACTATGCCAAGGGTAAAACGTGGCGTAACGTCACACCAGAAACACAAAAAAGTCTTACAGATGGTCGAGGGCCATAAGAATACTCGCCGCCACCTGATTAAGAAGGCTCGCGAGTCAATGATGCACTCGCTGTCCTATACGTATCGTGATCGCCGCAGCAGAAAGCGCGACATGCGCAGCCTGTGGATCACACGTATTAACGCTGCCGCTCGCATGCATGGAGTAAGCTACAGCAAACTGATGCACGCGATCCACACCGCCAATATCAATGTCGATCGCAAGATCCTGGCCGAAATGGCCGTCAATGATGAGGCAGCTTTTGGGACACTGGTTCAGACAGCTCTGGATGCTATCAAGTAGTCCAGCAGACAGCACCAGACCAATCTCTCAGAGAAACAAAAAGAAGGGCGCATATATAGCGCCCTTCTTGCTATTTTCCCCCTTTTAAGAGAAACCATTACAGGCGTCAATTGATAGTATCGATGTGAGCGGGCAGGCTCTTCCTCAATCGAAAAAGACATCGCGGATAGATAGAAACATTTTTTAATGATCCGCGCAGAGAATAGTGCAAAAGGGGTATTAGATGATCCAGATAACCAGTCCCTCCAACCCGCGCATCAGCCGTTTGCGCGAACTTCACACCACACGCGGACGAAAAAAAAGCGGCCTCTTCTTAATGGAAGGTCCACATTTGCTACAAACCCTCTTAGAAGCCTCCCTACTGCCACAGGAGGTCTATTATGAGCCGGACCTACTCCGACGTAGCGATGAGGGGAAAGAGTTGCTGATACGCCTGAGAGAGCTAATTCCAGAGCAAATGATTGAAGTAAGTGAACGGGTGATCGAGGCCTTAGGGGAAGCGCAAACCTCACAGGGGGTGGTGAGCGTACTACCGTATACGCTGTTTGAGCCCAACAAGCTTCGGCGCAATCGGCCAGCGGCCAAACGCTCCTGCTTGCTCGTGCTGGATGACCTGGCCGATCCGGGAAATATGGGCGCGATCCTGCGTACAGCCCTGGCCGCAGATGTAGAAAGTATCCTGCTTACACCCCATTGCGTTGATTGCTTTAGCCCAAAGGTTGTACGCTCGGCAGCAGGGGCGCACGTCGCTCTGCCAATTGAAAGCGACATGAGTTGGGAGCAGATCGAATCACGGATTGAGAAACATTGCG
>DASSXK010000726.1:0-4379 GCA_035703945.1 Ktedonobacteraceae bacterium
GAGAAACATACAATCCAGAAACTTAGCCCCTATGGAATCACAGTTGATGCCCATGATCAGGTCTGGTTCACACAATCCAGCAATAATCGCCTCGGACATTTTGATCCGCAGACAGGTACAATTCGCTACTTCACGGCCCCACAGACGAATATTACGCTGATGGAGATTGCCAGCACCCGCAACGGCCAGATCTGGATGACTTCGTTCATGGGCAACCTGATTCTGCATTTTAATCCTCTCACCTCCCAGTTCAGCAGTTATCAGGCGAGTAGCAGCGGAGGCGAAACTGGCGGGATCTACGGCCTGACGCTTGATGCAAACGGCACTCCCTGGCTGGCTCTTTCGACCGAGAATACAATCGCAAAACTTGATCCACAGAGCGGAAAATTCAGCTACTATGAGATCCCAACGCCTGAAAGCATCCCCCTGGGAATCGTCGAGAATCAACAGGCTGGAACCCTCTGGTTCACCGAATCCCAGGGCAATAAAATTGGGATGCTCAAACCCTAAAAAGCAGGCTTCTCTAGCCGGGTAGCGGCTTTATGGCCGGGCTTGCGCCAGGGAAGCAGCAGCAGAATCCAAAGGGGGGCGGTACAAAGCAAACCAACGCTCGCCAGCACCCCAAAACGAGCAGCAACCAGCCCGATAAATCCTGGCAGCAAGATCTCAAATGGCTGTCCAAGACCAACGATGACTCGTACCGTGCCTGAACGACCAGGTTGCCGGGCGTAGGCTTCGGCCATTGCGACTGGATAGAGGCCCGCTTCCCCCAGGCCGATGACAAAGAGCGAGACAGCAGCCAGCACGACCGAATGTAGGGTGAGGAATCCAATCGCCCCAACCAGCGTGATAAGCGACAAACCAATCAAAAGTTTATGGGGAGCAATCCGCTCGACAATGCGATCAATAACCAGCAAGCTGGGAAACACCCCGAGCATATGGACGACGATGCAAGCACTGATCGCGACTTCGCTGGCATGCAGAACATCCTTCAGGTACAGGGTAGCAAAGCCCAGAAAGACCTCATCTAGCATGGTAGGTAGAATCGAAAGAGCCGCCCAACGCAGCAAAATCGGATCGCGCAATGCTGCACGCAAGCCTGCCAGCAAGCTCACTTCAGGAATATCCTCCGCCTGCGCTTCGGCTGGATTGACTTCTCCTTCGGTCCGAATACTACTTGCCTCTTTAACTTGACTACTGCCGGTCTCTTTGGCTGGCGTGGGTAGCGTGGGGAAACGTTGAAACCAGATGACGACCCCTGCAATTAGCCAGACAAGCGAGGCGGACCAGCAAAGTGTAGTCCAGCCCAATCCGGCCGCCACAAAAGCGGCGACAACCAGCGGAGAAAGGAGATCTCCGATTCCACACATCAAGGTCCAACGTGTCATAGTACGTGCTCCCGAAGCGGGGGCACTATCGATAAGGGCGGCCTGGGATAGGTCCACCGCGATGCCGCAAGGATAGGTCAGAGCAAAGGCGCCCAGGAGCAGGATATAGTTGCGCGTGCTGCCGATCAGGGCAAAGCCAATTGTGAGACCGAGCAGGCCACCAAGAATCCACCAGCGTTTGGAGCCACGATCGCTCAAGAGATTTAGAAATGGCTCAAAGATTAAGCCTGAAAGGGCGGCGACACTGAAAAGCAGGCCAACCTGTTGATAACTCAGGCCAAGCTGGTCCCTCAGCAAGGGCAGAGCGACAAATTCAAAGCCCGTGATCAGTTCGTCCAACAGGCCCATGCTCAGGAGGGTCAGACGTAGAAAAGAAAGTTTTTTTAGACGCCGGAGGCGCAAGCGATAAAACATGGAGATTGTTTTCCTCTCAAAAATGCAAAAATGTTGTAGGGCGCATGCATTTTGAGATGTAGCGGGGGTCCACGGGCAAGAAGAAGCGTGCCAGCCTTTGCTAGCTGGTGAGGGACAGGCTCACAGGAAGGAAGGAGCCAGTTAGCATATATTAGATCAAGAAGTTAGCAAGGACTGCGGGTATTCACAAGTGCTGCTCCAAACTGACTAAAGACATACTATAGAGATAGTATACCTGATAAATCTGATTAATTGTAGGCAATGTTTATCTATCTATCTATGCAAAGGATTTGGCAAAGGCTCAGCCCTTGCAACACGGCAGGGAATCAGGTTCCCTCATAGCTAAAAGTGGGTCCAGGGAGGCGAAGCTTCCCTGGCAGGAGCTTGAGGACAGCGTCCTCATCGTCCCTGATTAACAATGCAACCGAGGAGGTAGGTCCTGTTCGGATGGGATCGTGTCCAGGAAGGTTTGGGCGAACTGGATAAAGCGGTAGACATCAGCGAAGTTTGTGGCCAGCCCCAGGGAGACGCGGACAGCCCCACCATTCTGCATACCCAGATCGGCGAGGAACTCATCCCAGGTCATACCACCCTCGCCTCGGAAAAGCTTTGGCAAGGCTTCCTTTGACTCGCTCTTGAAAATGCCTCGCAGGGTTTCCTTCGATAGGTTAAAGGCCTCTTCGCCCGCACCGGGATTGCAAAAGCAGCCTGTCCGCAAAGAGATGCGCAGCTTGCTTGCTCTACAATCAACAACGCGCTCATCAATGATTGATCCATCGGGCTTGAGGAAGTTCAGGGCAATCGTGCCGCCCCGATTGTGGGTATTTAAGGGGCCATAGATCTCTACCAGGGGCTTGCCATTGCTATGATGCAGTGATTGCAGGGTTTCCAGCAGCCAGCCAGTCAGGCAGATTACACGCTCGTGGATGGTCTCCATACCGATCTCGTCAAGGTAGCGAAGTCCCATTTCGACGGCCGGGAGGTTGAGAAAGTTGATTGTGCCATCCTCAAAGGCCTCTCCGCCTTCCAGCAAGACGTATCCATCACCCTGTACAGAGGCTCCCCAGACCGTCCCTCCGGAAAACCAGGGACGCCGCAATTTCGCCAACGCCTGCTTTCGCGCCAGCAAGCAGCCTGCACCGGTGGGATAGCCGAACATTTTGTAGAAAGACAGGGGAACAAAATCGGGATGCCAGCGAGAGAGGTCCAGGCGATTGGTGGGAGCGAAACAGGCAGCATCCAGCAAAACATCCCAGCCGCGCTCCTGAGCCATCTCAATCCATTCCAGCGAATGTTGCACACCGGTAAAATTCGATTGGGCCGGGTAGGCAAAGAGGTGGGGGACATCACACTTATGCTGATCCAGGATCGGCAACAAGAGCGAAGAATCGATGTGAAGCTTCGTCGTGATGACGGGCAGTGAAGCGATTTCAGCGCCTTTGGCTCGCGCATATTCGCGGATACCATTGACCGAATTGTGATTATCAAAAAGCACAAGGTAGAGACCGCCGGGTTGGAAAGGATAGGCCTCCCCAACCAGTTTGAGGGCGTTGGTGGCATTGCTTGTGAAAATGACGGTGTATTCGTCTGGCGAGGCGCGGAAGAACTTCAGCACATAGTCCCTGGCCCGCTCATCCAGTTCGGTCATCGCACGCGAGGTAGGGTTAAGCGAGTGGGGGTTGCCAAAGATGTTGTGGCGCAACAACTCGAAGTGCTCGCGTAGCTGCGAATCGGCATACAAGCCGGCCCCGGTATAGTCAAGATAGATATGGTCCTGCTCATCCAGGCGGGTATACTCTTTCGCACGCAAGACATCAAGGCGAGTAGTAGACTCAAAGGTGGGATAGGCGTCGCGGAGAGCCTTTTCCGCGATCTGCATCGGTGGTAAGGTTGGAGAAGAAGTCCCACTATCCAGTCGAGGTTCGTTTATCATAGGGCGGTCCCTTTCTTCTTAAAGAGAAGATTCCATCACACCCCTCAGCCACACACAATAAACGCGTAATAAATGCTATAACTTGACAGTCGCAAATGAAAATCATTCTTAAGTAGAGTGTAACCAAACTACGCCCAAGATACAAGCTATTTGATATAGCAATCCAGGGCTATCCTGTGATTGATGGACCAAATAGGGCTTAGAGGCTTCTGGCGGGATGAAAGCAACTCACCTTTTTCCGAAAACGGGCAAGCAGGTACGATTGAAGCAATGAGAAATAGAATGATTAATAGAATCGTTAATAGATTAAAATAAATCAAAGGAGTATATGTATGCTGAAGCAGATCAAGATTGACACAAAACCAGATGGATTGCCGATTACAATTCCAGCAATGATCAATGAAGCAAACTTCGAGCAACAAATAAAGCGTTTTATTGAAATAGCAGATTACAATTCCTTCGATGGGCAATTGCATATTTCGCTGTTTCGCGCCTGTCATGGTGGCCAATGGACAATAAGAATCCTGGAAGCAATCGTTCAAGAATTGAAAACACCAGGCGTTGAACTTAACATTTCACAAGAACGTACTACTCTCTTGCCTTTCTTCACACATCAACTTGAGCGACACAAAAATCTGGCCGAT
>DASSXK010000752.1:0-2181 GCA_035703945.1 Ktedonobacteraceae bacterium
CAAACCTTTGGCCAGATGCTCAAGAACTGCGTTTATCGTGTTGTGAACTTTCTGATTGCGCTCCTCGCGAATATGATCTTTCATTCTTCAGTTCCTTTCGATAAAGCAGGCTGACCGCATGGGGCAGCGCTTTGCCCTGGAGTCAGCAGCCGATTGACAACAACGAACTGGCAGCATGGCCAGGCCCTGACTTTTCACGAGCTGCGTCGCGCCCTTGACTCGATAAATGCGATCTCGGTAAGGCTGATAGCGCTTAAACTCATACTCGATCACCCAAAGCCTGAAATCACAGGTGTTCTTGTTCTCAACCAGGATCACGCCGCGCTGAAGCCCGAGCAAATGCATATAAAGGTTACATTGCTCGCGAGCCTTGTGGACCGTTTCACAACACACACAAGCTTGCTCCAAGTCATCGGTTAGATACTGGTACGCTTCCTGCTTAATCCCTTTGATCTCGACGACATAGCGCTGGCCACCGAAATTGATAATCGCGTCAGGAGAGAAATAGAGATTGCGCCATTCATCATAGTGCGTCAGATCCAGTTCAGGCGCACACCACTGGCCATCAATCAGTTTCAAATGTTGCGAATGTGCCAACACATATTCAGGTGGAACCGGACTGTACACCACGTTCCCCTGCTCTAGAAAGAGCTTTTGCCAGCGCCTGTGCAGATCCCAGCCTGTTTCAAAAATGGCCTTTTTCTTCCAGTCCCAGGGCTGCCAGCCATCCCCCTGCTCTGCTTGATCTGGAAAAAGATGATGCAGCACCTGTTCACGCGCACACCATTCCGATTCAGGCTGAAGAATGGCACTTGCATGCATACCCGTTCTGGCAGGTGTCTGTTTGCCCTGCTGGACATACATGTTTCTGAAATCAATAGCGAGCAGCTCAGCCTCTACGACTAATTGATCAACGTTCATTCTCGCATCCTGTCCACTTTATCCAGCGCCAGCGCCAATTCGACAGCATTGCCAGGTACGCTGTGTAGCAGATAGCGTTCTGCTTTTCGTGCAATCTCTTCCAGGACAGCAATATATTCCAGAGTAAGCGCTGGGACTTCTTCAAAAATGGTCGCTTCTTTCGCTTCTTCGCGTTTGCTTTTATCAAAAATTACCTGATTCATAGATACTTCTCCCCAGGCTGGTTGGATTTGCTTCCAACCAGCCTGGCCATGAAACTAAAAATCGGGAACGGTGCTGACTTTGCCAGCAGTCTGAACAGGGGGAGTAGAGAACTCGTCTCCAATCAATTGGGGCGGATTCTTTTCCAGCATGAACTGAATCATCAGATCAGCGCTTTGTTCAGGGATCTCGACGTCAGCAGGAGCAGTGAACCGCGAAGGTGCGCGTGCAATGATCGTATACGTTGCCTTGAGCTTGTTTCCGTTTGGGTCTGTGCGAGAAATCAGCATATCCCGGTCAGGAAGTGGTCCACCTTCGCGATAATTTGCCAGAAGCGCAATCAGCAGGGGAGAAGTTGGTTTCAGTTGGAAGTACCGAATGCCCTGGATAGGTTGCTCCTTGCCCTCCTGGTCCTTCCAGACGACCGGCTTATTCTGAGCATCTTTGATCCCATAGACATAGGCGGGAATGAGAAAAAACGTGGTCGCCGTCAGCTTCTTGTTGTTTGCCGCATTTTTACAGTGCAGACACTGCTCCACTGACAGCTCTGCTGACTCAGCACAGAGCGCTGACACCTCATACTTGCCAGTGGTCTGATTATAATAGTCGTGTTTTTTGATCTTCGCGGCCTGTTTCAAATCCAGGAGAAAGCGAACCAGCGCCTTCTGGCCATCCTCAATTTTGAAGAAAAACACGTTCCCAGTGTTCGATTTCTGGGAAGCACGCTCGATTTCGGCTTCCATCTCTGCGATCATGTCAAGTTCAACAGCCATTTCAAAAGCTCCTTTGTCAAATCACAAAATCAAATCAGTGAGATGAGCGAGTAATCTGGGCAAGTAATAGGGACGGTCACATCTCGCTCACCTCCTCATAAGGAAACTATAGCACAGTGAAATTTACTTGTCAATACTTTAATAAAATGAATTTTAGTATTGTCTATCAAATTGAAGTATGCTATACTCTGCTTAACACAAGCACTTAGAACGAAAGCGAGGAACACCCAATGAACAACATAGCCAATGATCTGATTTATATCGACCTGGAGGAAGCCGCAAGGCG
>DASSXK010000767.1:0-6280 GCA_035703945.1 Ktedonobacteraceae bacterium
GCTGAGCATGTTCAGCACCATCTTTTGAGCCGTGCCAGCTTTTAAGCGCGTTGAGCCTGCCAGCACTTCTGGTCCTACGACAGGGGCAAGCATGATCGAGACTTGCTTTTCCAGGGGCGTGGATGTATTGCAAGCCAGACCAATGGTCAGCGCGCCTTGCTGATTCGCGTAGTCAATCGCGGCCAGTACATAGGGGGTGCGACCGCTGGCCGCGATGCCAACCAGGGCGTCTTTGGCGGTGATGTTAAGTTCCTCCGCATCAGCACGCCCGGCTTCGGCACTATCTTCGACACTTTCGGCCGCACTGCTCCAGGCCTCATTTCCACCAGCCATGCGCCCCACGATTACATCTGGCGAAATACTGAAGGTTGGGGGACACTCGGAGGCGTCGAGTACTCCCAGCCGGCCCGAGGTGCCGGCTCCCATGTAGATCAGGCGACCACCCTGGCGCAGGCGGGCGGCGATTTCTGCGATTGCCTGTGCGATCTGAGGCAGTATCAGGGCAATTGCCTGAGAAACTTTGGCATCCTCCGCGTTCATCACCTGTGCGATTTCAAGCGGGCTCATCTTATCAATCTCGCGGGTCGCAGGATTGGACATCTCGGTGTCCAGGTGGCTCAACTCAACTGGCGGTTCAGCAGACATAGCCATTGTTGCTTTTCCTTTCTGATCCTGTTGTGATACTATCCAGGCGAGCATTTTTTAATCTTTCGCTCTTCTGCTCATAACGTTTTGTATCATATTTCAGGCCGGTCTGTCTTGATGCTTGCCTGTGATGAGAAGGAGGAGGCAAACGATTGAACGGCGGGCTTAAATAAATATATGGTATAGACCACTATACCATATAAGCTGAGATATTTCAAAATCCTCATTTGAATCTTCGCGCTTGCATGGCTGCTGGAAAGCGGCTTGAGTAGATGCCTTGTCCTCATGGCGATCTGTTGGGTATGCAAGGGATTCTCTATATTGAGTATCTATCAGGACGTGGCGGTATCCTATTTTTCCTGAACACTTGACAGATAGAATTCTGGGAAGTAGTCTTATGCTTATTCTCTGTGTCATCCCTGCTCATCTCAGGTCACCTGAACGGTCTTTCCCGATTACTCTTCCTTTTTTATTGGTTTTGGGTTTTGCTGGAAAGCGTAGGTATAATTGAGTCGTATATTTCAATTGTGGTTACATCCTGATATTGTTCGTTTCCTCGCGTCTATTACCCTCAAATTCACCTCTAGTGCTCAGAAAGGAGGTGCGGCATTGCTTGCGCTTTCATACTCGGCGAGCGTTGCCGGCTGCCTATGAAACCCCCACGTTTTCGCTATACTGCGCCAACCTTGCTTGAGGAGGCTTTGACGCTCCTTGCTAACTTTGGGGCAGAGGCCAAGATCCTTGCCGGTGGTCAAAGCTTGATTCCTTTGCTAAACATGCGGCTGGCTGGTCCGGACTATTTAATTGATATTAACAGAATCGCGGAGTTGAACTACATTGAGGAGGAAGATGGCTATCTGGCGATTGGGGCCGGGATACGTCAGCGGCAGGTGGAAAATTCTGCGCTGGTGCGTCAGCAATCCCCGCTCCTGCTTGAAGCAATTGAGCAGATCGCCCATCCCCAGATTCGCAATCGCGGCACAATTGTTGGGAGTATTGCCCATGCCGATCCGGCGGGCGAGCTACCCGCTCTCTTAACCTGCTTAAGAGGCGAGGTTGTCGCGCTGAGCCTGCGTGGTGAACGAATAATCAAGGCGCAGGATTTCTTTACTGGCTACCTCTCAACCGCGCTGGAGCCAGATGAACTGCTTACAGAGGTCCGCTTCCCCTGGATTCCTCCGCAGGCCGGTGTGAGCTTTATGGAGTTTTCTCGACGGACGGGCGACTATGCTCTGGCCGGGATCGCGGCGGCTCTGGTGCCTGGCCTGGATGATCGCTGCTTTGAGGCCCGTGTCGCTTTTCTAGGAATCGCCGGGGCGCCGGTCCGAGCCCTTGCCCTTGAGCAATTGTTGATTGGGACAGAACTGTCTGAGCGCGACCTGACGCTGGCTGGTGAGGCGGCGGCCGAACTGGTGAGCGAGGATGTGGAAGATATCCATGCCACGACGGCCTATCGTCGCAGTCTGACAATGGAGCTCACGAAACGCGCTTTGAGGCTGGCCTGGGTGCGTCGCGAGCATGAGAAAGTGTAGGATGTGTGATGCAAGAGCAAAGTTTTATCAACGCTTTTAGCGAAACCAGGGAAATTACTGTGACTGTGAATGGGCGGCGCTATACCCATACCGTCCCCGTTCGAATGTTGCTGTCAGATTTTTTGCGTCACGAACTCCATCTTACCGGCACACATGTGGGCTGCGAACATGGTGTATGTGGCTGTTGTACTGTCTTGCTGAATGGGGAATCCATACGCTCCTGCCTGATGTTTGCCGTCCAGGCCGATGAAATGTTCCTGACTACAATCGAGGGTATTGCGGGGATGAGCAATGAGTTGCATCCGCTGCAAAAAGCTTTTCAGGAGAAACATGCCCTCCAATGTGGTTTCTGCACGCCTGGCTTTATTATTTCAGCCCATGCCTTGCTGCATGAAAATCCCGATCCCAGCGAAGAGGAGATCCGGCTTGGCCTTTCTGGAAATATTTGTCGCTGCACCGGTTATCAGAATATTGTCGAAGCTGTACAATTGGCTGCTTCACGACTGCGTGAGGCTCGTGAGGAGGGAGCGTAATGGGAACGCGCTGGTTTGGGGAGCCTGTTCAGCGGCTCGAAGATCCTCGCCTGCTGCGCGGTAAAGGGTGCTATGTCGATGACCTGGATCTGCCGGGTCAGTTGCAGGCCGCTGTTTTGCGCAGCCCGCTTGCTCATGCGCGTATTGTACAGATTGATGTTGAGGCGGCAATGGCTCTGCCCGGTGTTCATCTGGTATTGACCGCTGCGGACCTGGGCGATGTGTTGGAACCTTCACCTTTGCTGGTCTCGCATGACGCGCTTGATCAGCCTCGGACGCAACTCCCCCTGGCCCTCGATGAGGTTCGCTATGTGGGAGAGGCGGTGGCTTTTGTGGTGGCCGATGATCGCTATATTGCTGAGGACGCGCTTGACCTGATCGATGTCACCTATGACCCTCTGCCAGTTGTGGCGGATCTCGCCAGGGCCGTCGAGAACACCGAGGCCCTGGTGCATGGCGATGTACCGGGCAATCAGGCGGCTCATCTTGTACAGCAGGTCGGAGATCCGGATGCGATCTTTGCCTCGGCCACTCATGTCGTACGGGAAAGCTTTGCGATTGAGCGAAGTACGTCGATGCCAATGGAGGGACGGGGCGTCGTTGCTCGCTGGGAGCAGCAGGAGGGCCTGCTGACCTGCTGGATCTCAACCCAGGGGCCGATTCCTCTGCGTAATGGATTGGCGGCGATCTTTCATCTGCCTGAGCATAAGGTTCGTGTGATCGCTCCTGATGTGGGTGGTGGCTTTGGTGGCAAGATCATGCTGTTCTATCCCGAAGAGGTTCTGACGCCTTTCGCGGCAATCCAGCTTCAGCGGCCGGTCAAGTGGATCGAGGATCGCCGTGAGAATTTTATTTCTGCGAACCAGGAACGCGGCCAGTTGCATGATGTGGAGTATGCCTTTGATGAGCAGGGCATCTTGCTGGCCGTGAGCGATCGTTTCCTGCATGATACCGGAGCGTATACCCCCTATGGTATTGTTGTACCTCAGATAACCTCTTGCAGCCTGCCTGGTCCCTATCGTTTGCGTCACTACTACAGCGAGTTTAAGGCTGTATATACGAATAAGGTTCCGGTCAGTCCCTATCGTGGTGCGGGACGTCCCCAGGCGGTTTTTGTGATGGAGCGGATCATGGATCGCATCGCGAAAACCTTGCAACTGGATCGCTTCCTGGTACGCGAGCGAAATTTTATCGGAAAAGATGAATTTCCCTGGGACGTCGGTCTGGTCTACCAGGATGGCGGCCCGACGAAGTACGATAGTGGCGACTACCAGGCTGGCCTGGAGAAGCTGAAAAGCGCGCTGGATTACGATAATTTTTTGAAAGAACAGCAGGCGGCCCGTCAGCACGGTCGCTACCTGGGTCTGGGAATTGGCTGCTATGTTGAGGGAACTGGCATCGGCCCTTATGAGGGGGCGAATGTGCGTGTTGAATCTGATGGACGCATCTTTGTCTCGACCGGTGTGACCACGCAGGGGCAGGCTCATTACACGACGTTTGCCCAACTGGTTGCCGATCAACTAGGGGTCGCGCCTGAAGATGTCATGGTAACGACTGGTGATTCGCAGGCAGCTTACTGGGGTGTTGGAACATTTGCCAGTCGTGCCGCCACGGTGGCGGGTTCGGCTATCCATCAGGCTGCCGTCAAAGTGCGGGAGAAAGCCACGCGCCTGGCTTCCGAGCTGTTTGAGGCTGCGCCAGAGGACATTGAATTTGCAAATGGCAAGGTCTTTGTTAAGGATGCTCCCCATCGGGCTCTGACGCTGGGACAACTGGCGATTGCCTCAAATCCTTTGCGCTACTCCTATGGTGAGAATGCTCGCAAGCTGGTTGAGATGAAACTGTTGAAGGGCCGGTCGGGTCCAGCCTTGCCCGAAGAGCAGGGGGGGCCGGGTCTGGAGGCGAACGAGTTCTACAGTCCGCCGCACGCCAGCTTTGCCAGTGGAGCGCATGGAGCAATTGTCGAAGTTGATCCGCGCACTGGCATGGTGCATTTTCTGAAATATGTCGCGATTCATGATTGTGGCCGTGTCATCAATCCGATGGTGGTAGAAGGGCAGGTTCAGGGCGGGATTGCGCAAGGGATTGGTGGGGCATTCTATGAGCGACTTGTCTATAATCCAGAAGGTCAACTGGTTAATGCCAGTTTTATGGATTTCCTTCTTCCCACCTCCACCGAGGTTCCTCATATGATTGTGGATCACGTAGAGACACCTTCACCTTTAAATCCTCTTGGGGTCAAGGGAGCGGGTGAGGCTGGCGTGATTCCAGTTGCGGCTCTGTTTGCCTCGGCCGTAGATGATGCCCTGGTGTCTTTCGATCTGCGTGTGACTACAATGCCTTTACACCCCTCATTGCTTCATAGCTTGATTTTTGAAGAACCAGGGAGTTAAAAGTTGTTCCAGAAAGAGGAGAAACAAGTAAATTATATACAAAAGGGCTATTAATATTGCTGAGATACGCATTTTTTGCTATCTCTCGTCTATAACAATAGAACTGCCAAATATATAGGGCCAGGTTGCTCACGCGTCGTTTGTGATTGATGCTTACACATTTGTTCGCCGGGCTTTATTGTCAGAGCGCAAAGGATTGTATGGCCTTAGCCGGGGTGTGAGTGGACCTTGTTTGTTTTTTGAGCGTTGTCCGCTGTGCAGGCAGGTTGCTGTGTAGGCGATTGCAATAGAAGGCCGAAAAGGCACTATTGTAGTGCTTATTTTTATGGACACACAAGCTGTTATATGAGATACTCGCTCTAGTTTATACCAAATGATAGCGGAGGGATCTGATGTCCTCGTTTCCACCCAATAATAATTTTGCTGCATTATGCCCGCGTTGTGGAAAACAACTTATGCCCTATGAAACCCAATGCACGCGTTGTGGTCTTTCTATTCCTGCTAGTTTGCTTAATGGGAGGGCTCCTGGTTTGAATAACCAGGCCAGCGCCTGGCAAGCCCCGCAAAATCAGCTCGGCCAGTCTCTGGCTGATGGTGCTTCACGGGCCGGACAACAGGGATGGGGGCAATCTGCATCTCCCAATGTTCCTCAACAAAGCTTCAATTATCCTGGGGCAACCGATTCTACGCAGATCGGTCGGGGAGCATTTCCTCCTCCTTTCCCACCAACTATGAATCAGCCTCAAAATAATTTTCAAACTCTTCCTCAGAGTGATAGCTTCTCCAGTAGTGGGTTCCAGGTTGGTGGCTTTCAGAACGGCGGAAATCAAGGTGGATTTCAGAGCGGCGGTTTTCAAACAGGCATGCCCCAAAGTGATGGGTTTTCAAACAACAATAGCTTTCAGAACAACGACAGTTTCCAGAATAACAATGGCTTTCAGAACAATGCTTTCGGTAATGGGAATTACCAGAGTCCTGGCGTAGGCATGGATATGGGACGGGATTTTCAAGTAACGAACTCGAAACGCAGAAACAACAAGAAGCTTTTTCTATTTGCGGCTTTGATCGTGCTTGTGCTGGTTGGAGTTGTGTATGGAGCGTCCTCTGTTTTGTCACATTTAGGGAATAATGGGGGCGGCTCATCTAGTGGTGTTACTTTACCGCCTCCCACCTCAGC
>DASSXK010000001.1:0-4661 GCA_035703945.1 Ktedonobacteraceae bacterium
GGATGAGCCAACCACAGGTCTACACTTCGCGGACGTGGATCGCCTGCTTCAGGTCTTACAGCGGCTGGTGGATGCGGGGAACTCGATTGTGGTGATTGAGCATAACCTGGATGTCATCAAGAGCGCAGACTGGCTGATTGACCTGGGTCCCGAAGGGGGCGATGCTGGCGGCCAGATCATCGCCCAGGGAACACCTGAAGAGGTTGCCGAGAATCCAAACTCGTATACCGGACATTTCTTAAAACGGATGTTTAACGAGAGTAATGTTCCGGTATCTGCTCGTTAGTTCCGACTGGCTGAAGCGGCACGCTGTTCGCTTCGGCCAGCGGCTCCTCGCTGTGTGAAGCTGTCATAATCGCGGCTGGACTGCTGGTAAGCAACATATCCTCTACTTCGATTTCAGGACTCAGCACAGGCTCGGCCAGAACCAAAGCTCCATGCTTGCGCTGTCGGCGATCCACCCAGACAATCAAGCCTGTCATCGTGAGAATCACTACGGTGATGCCGATCAATTTATAGATTCGTGGCATGCTTAGAGCCATCAAACCAAAGGCAAATGTCAGACTATAGAACAACAGGCAGATCTGCTTGGCACTCAAACCCATCGCCATTAATCGATAGTGGAGATGGGTTTTATCGTAATGAAGTGGGGATTGTCCGCGTCGGATGCGGTTAATCATGACGACAGCCACATCCAGGATCGGCACCCCCAGCACCATCAGGACCAGGGCTAACTTTGCTCCCCCCATG
This sequence comes from Ktedonobacteraceae bacterium, assembly GCA_035703945.1. Lineage (GTDB taxonomy): Bacteria > Chloroflexota > Ktedonobacteria > Ktedonobacterales > Ktedonobacteraceae > DASSXK01. The sequence continues at coordinate 751 of DASSXK010000001.1, forward strand.
ATCGAAAGGACCGAGAGCCCCAACCCCAGAAACATCGAGCCGCTATCTCCCATAAATATCTTGGCGGGATTCCAGTTATGCGGCAGAAAGCCGAAAATGGAGCCAGTAAATATCGCAGCGAGGATCGCCATACTATATTGCTGCTGCTGCCAGCTAATCACTGTGATAAATGCCGCAGCAATACCCACGACTCCTGATGCCAGACCATCCAACCCATCGATAAGGTTGACCGTATTCATCATGCCCACAATCCATAGCCAGGTAAAAAGCACAGCCGGAATTGCCATCAAACGCATCTCAGGTTGATCAATAAATACTTTCAAGACCGAACTCTCATACCAGGGAGCGCTGGAACGGACGATATCATGCCCAAACGGGTTATTAAACGTATAAAGCAAAATGCCGTAGAAAGCGGTGCGTCCAGGTCCCAGCACGATGATTACCGCGATCGTTTGGGCAATCAGCTTGGGCAAGGGCTTCAGACCTTTCAGGTCATCATAGACATGAACGACAACTATCAATGTTGCGGCCACAATCAATAGCCAGTAGGCTAGATTCTCGGACTCAGGTTTGGCATTAGGACCGGTTCCAGGAGCATAAAACAGGAGTGAAGTCAGCAGGAAAGCCGAAAACATCGCGACTCCCCCCAGGCGCGGCACGGGATTAACATGAACTCGTCGCGCGGCCGGACGATCTAGCCAGCCCTTCTTCCGACACAATGCCCCAACCACGATTGTAAATAGATAGGCCATCAAAAAGGCGCAAGCCGCCCCTAAAAATAAAACAGCCACATCAGGGAGATGAATGGGAAGGAACAAAAGCAATATTGTGTGGACGCCACTCATCTGAACCATAAGAAACTCCCCCCCATTGCGGAGACTAGTTGTAATAGAAAAGCTAAAAGACGTTGTGCAGTGCCTCGATTATAAAGCTACAGCAATTCAAAACGCAAATAATGTATTATTTTATGGTACTAACTTATAGGGATATAGCCCAGGTAAGGGATTCATCCAAATTGAGAAACATTTAGCTCAGGAGAAAAACCTTCGCCAATCACATCCACTCCATAAATACATATTTTTCGATACTCAAAAACAAGACCCAGGCAGTTTGCAGAGGAAGCGGCAACGGAGGAGCTATTCGCTAAATAAGCAGGGAATTTAATTATAGGATTACCTGCATCACCCGATCCCAACCCGCATAGTCCTTATAAAAGGATACATTCGCCTCAGGCCAGCTTGCCTGTAGGAGCTGCTGCAATACCTGCTTCTGCTGATAACCAATCTCCAACAGTAGCACACTCCCTTTTTTTAGTATACTTGACGTGAAGGCGCTTGCAAAGAATCTTGACAGTAGATCTATACCAGACGGGCCACTGAAGAGGGCTAAGTGTGGTTCATAGTCCACAACATCATTTGACATCACTCCTAGCTCAGAAGTACCAACATAGGGGAGGTTGGCCGTGAGTACATCCACCGGTTCCGGCAAAGGTGCCAACAGATCGCCCTTCAGCAGGCGTATCCGCTCTTCCAGATGGTGATGCTGAACGTTTAGGGTAGCAACCGCCAGCGCATCGTCAGAAATATCTACAGCGTATACGTAGGGGAGGCGGGGTTCATTGACTGCCAGGGTCACTGGAATCGCCCCGCTACCGGTCCCGATATCCGCCACGACAGGTGTACGCCCCTCTCGAAAAACGCCATCGATCGCCTTAAGAGCGTGCTCCACCAGGAGTTCGGTCTCCGGTCGAGGAATCAAAACACGTTTATCAACCAGGAAGTCCAGGCCGTAGAATTCTTTATGTCCCAGAATGTAGGCAATCGGTTCTCCCTGCAAACGCCGCGCCAGCCAGTTCTGAAAGCGTTCTTCTTCGCTAACACTCAGTTCGCGTTCGGGGTGAGAGTAAACGGTGACTGGCTCAATCTGCATCGCTTCGCATAAGAGCACCTGTGCATCCAGCCGTGGGGTCGTCTGAACATCCGCAAGCAGGCGCGTAGCCTCTGTTAACGCGGATTGAATCGTTGTCATACTCTTCTCTCACCTCTTTATCTAAGTTTGCAAGCAGGTTACTTGCCCGATGAAGCATATCACTTTCAGGAAGATCTACAGCTTAAAGCGGCTGCCGTCCGGCAAAACCTGCTTCTGGATAATGCCAGAAGTTGATCCCTGTTTCACCCAGGTGCCAGCACAGGTAGATCTCCCGGCCATCGCGTTCACTGAGAAAATCGATCAGGCCGATCGAAGGATCTTTCAGCTCACAGCCGTATTCTTCCAGTTGGGCATACTGAATCTGAAGTTGTTGAATGTTTGTGGCAAGATTCTTTTGGGCCTGGGTGATACGTTCGTGTAGATGATGACCATTCCCCATTGCTTGCAGACGCAATGCTTCGAGTTCATTCTCACTCTCGCCTATTCCCCGGTGGGCCGCTTGAATATTCTCAAGAATAACGCTGATCTCTGGAAGTAATTTTTCTGCTTCTTCACGAGTAAAGTAATGCGTCATAGCTTATTCTTTAACCTCTCTTTCTCAATTAGAGCGGAAGGGCCTCTTGCCTGTAGCATGATACCATGCCTCGTCCATCGGATAAAGAGATCCTCCTATCAAATAAAGAACAGGGCGGCCAGCTTGAGAAGCCGCCGCCCTGTTCTTTTAAGCACTGTACGCCGTTATTTTTTCGGCGTCGCCGTTGGCGTCAATGCTGGCGTGGGGACTGGTGATGGGATCGGCGTTGGGGTGCCGGGTCCCACGGGCGCTTGCAGATTGATGCTTGTATCATCAAAGGTGTTTAAGTTGATTACATTGTTGCCACTGCTAAAGTAGGTACCAGTGACGGTATCACCTGCCTGAACCAGTGGTAGTTTAGGCGACAATCCCAGATTGGCGGTGAAGATCGTGTTCTGGCCTGCAATTTGCAGGTAGTAGATCGTATTTGAACCTTGCTGAATCGAGGAGATACGTTGAACTTTTCCTGTGACGGTATGCGTATTTCCCCCGGTCGGTGTCCCACCATTTCCGTTCCCTTGCTGAGATAACCACTGCTGATACGATTGCAGAGCCTGGGGCAACGAAGCATTGAATTGCACATTGCTGCCATTCAAGTTGCGGGCATCGACCAGGCCGACAGCCTGATAAATGTCGCCACTGCTGGAGCTACGAACGTAGGTCGCGACCCAGGTTGGCGTATTATAGATCTGGTAAAGCTGGATGCTGGCAACGTCATAGTTACGAATATTGGCATTAGTGGATTGGAAGGTACTTTGGACGTTTCCACCAATCCCGACACCCGAGAGAGGATAGAAGCTCCCCTGATTTTTATGCGTATTGTACAGGAAAATACCTGTGCTGGAGTTATCGTTTGCCGAGGCGGAGGTCATCGGCACCAACCAGACTGGTTGATCAACATTGTTCACATAGTTGTACAGAAGCTGTGGACTGCTGGCAGGCGTCTGCTGACCCTGCCCGGAAGGATTAAACCAGGGTGCCGAGTGGTACAGTCCCCACCAGGAAAGATATTGACTGACGGTATCGGCAGGGAAGACACGATCAACCCAACTGGGAACGTCCTTGGGAGCATATTTCGTAATTTCCCCAGTATGCGCATTGACAATCAAGACCTCGCTCAAGGCATCGCCCGTATAGCCTCGCGTTGGCTGCATCAGTGAGATAGTCCAATAAGGATGGTAGCTATCATCCAGTTCCAAAGTTGGATCAACCAGGCGACCATAGGTATAGCCGCTCAAGTAGACATGCCGAACAAGATCCTGGTTGAGCAGTGCCCCTGGAAGATAGGCGATCGAGGCTCCGGACTCCGTATGCAATTGAGGAATTGCCTGCGGGTCCTCTGCATCAACGACGACAAAACCGGGCGTGCTGGAGTTGCTCAGATTGACAAAAATGTTGTTATAGCTCA
>DASSXK010000082.1:0-2767 GCA_035703945.1 Ktedonobacteraceae bacterium
GCTGAGGGTCGCGGGCCGTGAAAGAGCCATAGAAGACGCCCAGGATTGCACACCCTTTGAGCAACGTCAGGTTGAGAGGGATACGTGGAATCTCGCCAGCCGTAAAACCAATTACAAGGTAGCGACCCTCCCAAGCCATTCCACGCAAAGTTGGTTCGGAGTAGCTGCCACCAACCGGATCAATCACAACATCTACCCCGTTGCCAGCCGTAAGCTCTTTGATCCGTTGCTTGAGATCTTCAGTGGCATAGTTAATCGTCTCATCGGCTCCTTGTGCTTTGCAAACGGCGAGCTTTTCCGCGCTGGAGGCGGCCGCAATCACACGCGCACCCATCGCTTTACCCAGTTCGATCGAAGAGATACCGATACCACCGGCCGCTCCCAGGACCAGCAGCGTCTCGCCCGGTTTAAGCTGTGCCCTGTCTTTAAGAGCGTAGTGAGAGGTGCCATAGGTCATCACAAAGGCGGAAGCGGCGGCAAAATCCATCTGCTCTGGCATCGGGATTAGATTGCGGGCGGAAGTCACGGCCTCCTCTGCGAAGCCGCCCCAGCCGGTAAAGGCAATGACGCGATCTCCGACCCGAACATCCTCAACGCCTTCCCCAAGCTCTTTCACGATGCCCGCGATCTCGCCGCCGGGGGAGAATGGCATCTCCGGTTTAAATTGGTATTTGCCCTGAATAATCAAAGTATCCGGAAAATTGATGCCGCAGGCCTTGACGCTAATGACAACCTCGCCGCGACCGGCTTTGAGTGGCGCGACCTCTTCTAGCACCAGGCTTTCGGGTGGCCCGTAGGCTTTGCATACTACTGCTTTCATACGATGTTGCCCCCTTGCAAAATAGATTTGAACGGCTCTAAGGCAGAATGTTTCTCGGTCTTATCGTATCATATCGACCAGATAAGAGGCTGCTTTCTCAAGAGGGAAGATTAATAACCTTTACTTTGAGGATAAATGACCCATTTGTGATCGTGCATATACCAGGCTTTACGGCTTGATAGCGAACAGCGTATAAGGGCGGTACAACTGAAGGAATGTTTGAGATGTTTCCAATTGCTCCAGGGGGTGTGCAGACAACGCGAGTATTCTTTTTGGGGTATTTATTTTGATCTAATTCCATCCCAAAACGAGAAGTGACAGTATAGGTGAGTGATTTTCCGCTATCATTTTCCGTAAATTCATATGTAGCGGTTAGTTGGGAAGCGATTGAAGCGGGAACGCTTGCGGTGGTTGCAGGGGGTTGTGGTTGCGTTCCTTGTGTATTCACAGACCCTGCACAACTTTCCAGGAGGATGAATGCGAGACTTAGAAGCATCCAGCCCAGGATTACACTTTGCCGCGTTACTCGTCGCTGGCCTCGATGCGCATGAGAAGAGGAGAAAGAACTGCCTTGCATGGCTTTTGCTCCTTTTCAGGGGGATTGCCTGAAGGAAGAGTAATGATTGTATTAGAATAACTTTGTGGTGAATAATTACACTATATAAATTATAACGTGGATATGTGGTGTTTTGTTGCTATCCTATATGCGCTTGTTACTTTATTTCATAAGGCAATAAATTGATCAGCAAAATTGACCGGATAAATGTCGATTTGGGGACCCTCCTGTTTGTCGTAAGAATATGGAAGTGAATAACTGCTTTTAGGTTTGTAATGACTATTGTTTTTCATATATACAAGGAGATGATTACATCATGAAGTATGTTTTGTTGTTCTGCGGAACGCGTGAGCAGCAGCAAGCCTGGGAAAATATGACTGGAGAAGCCCGGAACGACCGCTATGCCCAGGTAGGTCGCTGGTTTGCTGAGAATCAAGCCAAATTCGGCCCCGGCAACCAGCTTCATCCCCCTCAGACAGCAACGTCCGTACGCTTCCAGGAATCGAGCGAGCCACTAATCTACGATGGTCCCTTCCTTGAAGGGAACGAGATCATCGGTGGCTACACTGAGATCCATGTTGCCGACCTCGACGAGGCTTTGCAAATGGCTAAGACCTGGCCCGGAGGCGGCACAATTGAAATTAGACCGACAAGGTCCCCGGCTCAATAGCGATGATCGATATACATAGTACCCTGACAGAAGTCTTCCGAGAGGAGGCAGGAAGACTTACCTCATCACTATTCCACATCCTGGGCGATTTCGCGGTCGCGGAAGAGATCGTCCAGGATACTTTGCTGGTCGCACTGGAACGCTGGCCGATTGATGGAATCCCTGATTGTCCAGGAGCTTGGTTGCTGACAGTGGCCCGGCGGCGCGCTCTCAACCAATTGAACCGCGATGGTCGTTACCGCGTCAAACTTGCGCAACTGGATCAACCCATTTTCCAGGAGTCAGACGATCGGGTGCGCTTGATGTTCACCTGTTGCCATCCCGCCCTTTCGCGGGCGGCGCAGATCGCGTTGACCTTGCGGGCGGTCTGTGGCTTCACTACTTCCGAGATCGCCCATGCCTTCCTGGTTTCAGAAACAACCGTGGCCCAACGGATCGTGCGGGCCCGGCGCAAGATCGTCGATGCCCACATCCCCTATCGTCTGCCGACCAGCGATGACATGGATACGCGCTTGCGGGAAGTATTGGCGGTGCTGTATCTGATGTTCAGCGAAGGGTATCTGACAAGTTCCGGCACAGCCCCAACGCGGCGAGACCTTGCCGAAGACGCGGCCTGGCTGGCGGCTCTGGTTTCTCGCCATCTCCTCGGAGAGCCAGAACCGTTAGGCTTGCTTGCGCTGATGCGATTGCACCTGGCCCGTTCCAGGGCGCGGTTTACCCC
>DASSXK010000412.1:0-3275 GCA_035703945.1 Ktedonobacteraceae bacterium
ATGTCTTGACGACGTTGAAACGCCTCTTGCCTGATAGACAATGGGATCGTTTTGTTGGGACGCAGTTTCCTCAACCGAAGTAGCTGGCTTTTTTAAATATTAACGAAGAAAGATCAACTGTTACATCTACTTTCAAGCGAATGTAGCAGTTGATCTTTTTCTACAGATTCCCCCCAGTTTGGTGGAGTTGGTTCCTCGAAACATTTGGTGCGAAACCCCTCGCAGCCAGCATAGAACATTCCTTGCAGCGCCTCAAGCGTGCCTCTAAAAGGCAGTATCAACAAACGCAGACGGTAAAGAATTTCACAAGCTAAAACCCAAGTGCATATATGGATGTATAGATTAAAAATGTATTGTGTTTACAGATAAGCGAAAAATACTTATACTCAATGTGTCCATCACAGCAAGCGATGGAAGAAGAAGTCATAAGGGAAGTGGATAGGAGGATGTACTTGTTTGCGTAATTCTCACATACCCATTGCAAGAACGAGTAAGGGTGTGTTGTGAGTACGTTAGAAACGCTTACAGGTCAGGGGGCGCTTGTTGAATCAAGTATACGTCTTTTGTTTTCAATCAAGTGCCAGGATGAAGGGAAAGGATAGTAGGGATGCTTAATGAGGCTTCACATGTTTGGATTGCGGCCCCGTATCAACTGGACCGAGATACTGCCTGGCTCTCGGTTAAAGCGAAATATCCAGATGAACAGCAAATTTTCTATCGGGTAGATTGTCATCGAAATTTGCGTGGACCTTATTCGGGTATGGGTGAACTTATACGGCAACTTGTGCCATCTATATTTCTGCGTTGGCCAGAACATGTAATGGCCCACGCGACTGAAATCCTGGCGGTTGCCCCCGAACTGAGCCCATTGTTAAAATCCTCGCGTGAGGCCCTGGATCTACAGGCCATTCCTGAGGAACGCTCACGGTTTTATGCCCGTCTCCGTACCCTGAGTCTGGCTCATGGACTCACTGATTTCTTACGGGGGGTGGCTGTACTTACCGCCTCTAAATACTGCTTCTTTGTCTTTAAAAATGTACACGAGGCGGATGTGTTGGATCAGGAAGCGATCGAGGTGTTGCTGCGACGGGCTGGTGAGACGATGAGGATTGTAGTTGAAACAGGTCTGACCTCTTTGCCTGAGAGTCTGCAAGCAACTTTGCGAACCTGCACGCAGCCACTTCACCCTCGACCTCTGAAGGGCGTTGCGCGCGATCGCGCGCTTCTCTGTTTGAACCTGCCTCCCGTCTGGACAAACTGGTTGCGCCAGACAACAAATGGCTGGCCGGGCGAGTGGCAATACTTTGAGACCCTGGTCGAAGATCTGGAGGAGCTAACTTCATACCTGCCGAACGCTTCACTGACATTTCAACAGGGAATTCGTGACCTGCTCCCCAAATGCTCGCTGAATACACGCTATGAACTGGCAAAGAAATATATTGTGAGTGTTTGTACCGGGGATACGCCGTTGGAACGCGCTGCCTATGAGCAGCTTGATCCTGTGGTTGTGCGACATCTCCATGACGAACAGGGGCGGATTCTGGAGCCGATCAATTCCTGGTCACTGCGGATCGGGGCGATCCCCTACCACCGTGAGCGAGGACAGGACCCAACCGGTGCCGGGGCCCTGGCGCTGAAGATTGGCATTAATTACTGCGTCGATCAGGGATACTACGGGGCTGCTGTCGATTTTGGCAATCGGGGACGTGAGGCGGTAAATTGGGAAGCGCAGACGATGCTTTACTGGCTCTTTACGGCGAAGATGGCCTCGTCGCTGGCTGCGCTCGAAAGACCGGAGGAGGCCGAGCTGCTCTATAAAGAGGCCCGCGCCTTTACCAGCGATCCTTTGATCCATATGCAGGCGGCCTATGCCACGGCAATGCTCTACTCCCGGCACTATCCACCTCTGCTACGTGACTACTCTTCCGCGAAAGCCTGGATCAATGAGGCGATAGCCCTGGCTCGGATGCTGCCTGATCCCGAACTGCGGGCCTATCAGACCGTCTTCAATCAGAATGGCCTGGCCTTGATTGAACTGCACATTGGCAATCCCCAAGAGGCTCTGCGGCTTGTTACCGAGGGAATGGAGCGCCTGGATCGTGAAATGGGCGAAGATAAACTGCTGCAACACCGCTCCGTCCTGCTCTACAATCGGGCCCAGGTCTATAATGGAACCGATGAATTGGAAAAAGCCCTGTCTGACTATACCCGTGTGATTCAACAAGATCCTGGCTACAGTGAATACTATTTTGATCGGGGAAACCTCTATCGCAAACTTGGTCGCAACGAAGAGGCCCTGCAAGATTATTCACTGGCGATCTCTTTAAGTCCGCCCTATCCTGAAGCGTACTTTAACCGCGCCAATGTCCTGGTTCAATTGGAACGGCCCGAAGAAGCGATCGCGGATTATAACTATGTCCTTGAGCTCGATAGCACATTTATTGATGCCCTGCTGAGCCGGGCGAACCTTTACTATGAAGCCGGGGACTATGCGACCGCTCGTAAGGATCTTGAACGCTGCCTGAAACTAAATTCAAAGCATCCTGCCAGTCTCTGTGCGCTTGGGCTGCTGGAGATGGCAGAGGAACACATTGAGGAAGCCAATCGGGCCTTCACGGCCGCCTTAGAGCTTGATCCATCCATGATTGAAGCCTGGAGCAATCGCGCGGTGCTGGCCTTTGAGAATGGAGACGTGGCCGACGCGATTGAGGATCTGACTTGCGCCCTGGATTTAAGGGAGAATGCGACCGTTCTCTATAATCGGGCGCGGGCCTACCAATCTCAGAAAAGCTGGTTGGAAGCGATTGCGGATTATACGCAAGCCTTAGGTCTGGAGAATAGCATTTCGCATACCCAGGAAATGCTGTATCAGCGCGCACACTGCTACCTGGGTATGGGGCGCTCCGAGGAGGCCCGTAAGGATCTGGAAGCACATCTGGCGCTTGGCCCTTCACCGTTTTCTGGTATGATCGATGAACTGATGGTGCCGCTTCAGACCGCCTGATAGGCAACGTTCAGCCAGTAGCGAGGGAGCTTTTTAACGTCTTGAACGGCTCCCTCATTTCATGTCACCATTCATCGAGCGCAATGAAAGGGTTATTTTGAAAGAGAATCCCCTGGGATGATTTCTAATCGAAGACCAGCTCCAGGTTGGTCCCATCGCCTTTCTTCTCATTGAGGGCCTGATCGAGGCGCGTACAGGCTGTGATTAAGGCCAGATGCGTAAAGGCCTGTGGGAAGTTGCCGAGTGCCTCACCTGTCTGGCTGATTTCTTC
>DASSXK010000325.1:0-6893 GCA_035703945.1 Ktedonobacteraceae bacterium
TGGCTTGATCCCACCGAGCCTATACAAACCATCGCTCCTCTTCAAAGCGACAGGACCAACCACTGGCAAAACGCCTCCAACAGAATAAATGCGAATAAAATGCGAAACTATTGTCAAGATGTACAAAGTATGCTTCCTTTGCAGCAAGAAAAGAGCAAGCATGTCTTGGAAAACAATAAATTACATTCCTGGCCTGGCAGCCGTAGATTATCAATTCTGGCAAGAATTGAAAAACAGGTTTTAAGCAAGATTAAAGCTGAGATACTTGCAGAGTTTAGTCAACGCCTGTTGGATGCATTAGATAAGCAAGAGCTTTAAAAAAGAGCATCATAAAAAGAAGATATTTATAGTGTTTCTAGAACAAGGTTGCTCGCAACGCATCGTTCGTCAAAAGGATGGGAAAGATATAACTGATGTATGAATTGCTCATTCTGGCATCGCTCATGTACGGTCCCTGGCATGGTTACTTGATTGCCAGGATTGCCCACAAAATGATCGGTCCGTGGGCCAAAATCAGCCCAGGGACGCTCTATCCACTTCTCGCTCGACTCGAACAAAATGGGCTGATTGAGACACTCCCTCTGGGGGAGGGATTACATGCACAGCGCCAGGTACATCGTTATGCTATTACCTCGGCTGGTCGGCACCGCTTCCATACACTGATGATGGATACCTCCTCTAACGTGGGAGATTATCCGCGCATCTTTCACCTGAAGGTGGTCCATCTACATCTTCTTCTGCCCACAGAACGCCTCTATCTTATAGATCATTATATCAACTATTGTGAGCGAACTATCTTCCACAGGCGCCCAAAGGGAGGAGCTACACCTCAGAAGGTCTACGCCAGTGCCGATTTTTTTACAGCACTGGAGGATGTTTTGCACCATCTCATCAGGCAAGAGCAGGAAGAACTGGCCTGGGCGCACTGCGTTCGTGAGCAGGCAGTTGCAGCATTAAACACAAAGACCCCGTAGAAACAGAATGTGGCGCTGCTGCTTCAGCACTTTAGATCAACCATAAACCATTATTACCAGCACAAGAAAGCAATGGTAATTTTCCTTCTGTATTCTCAACAGAGAGAGGACAGAGTTGCATAATGTGCTCTCCACCCGGGCTAAGATTCTCGTGAACGACAGAGAAAGCAAGCTCTGCAAACGGGGTTGGGCGGAAAAGAAGCCGAATTTTCAAAACCCTGAAAGTAAGAAAAGGGTGCATTGATCATCCAAGGAGCGAGTAAATGGCAATTGTAACAGTGGTCGTTGCAAGTTATAATCGCAAACATCTTTTAGAACAAACATTGCAATCTCTCACCAGGCAGTCATACACAAATTTTGAAGTGATCATCGTAGATCATGGCTCAACAGATCAGACTGAAGAAGTCTTTCACGCATTTAGTAGCACTCTCAGCCTGAGCTATTATAAAATCGAGCGAGATGACGCCTTCGCCGCTGGGGTACCGAAAGACTATGGTGTGAGAAAAGCCAGGACTCCACTGATTATTTTTATCGATACAGGTGCCATTGTTCCACCTGGATATATCGAAGCTCACGTTACTTTTCATCAACAGCATCCCAACGCGTATGGCATTGGACTCCAGCATGGGTACAATACTCCGGAAGATTTCACCGAACGTCCGCAGGAACAAACAGCAGAGGCCTTTGAACAGGCATATCAGAAGCTAAAGCAGAGAAATTTGCAGGACCAGCGTTCAGGTTTCGACCTGGAACAGAGTGGTTTTCCATGGTTTTTCGCCTGGGGCGCCAATCTGTCTTTTCCAAGAGCCGCCTACCTGGCAGTAGGTGGATTTGATTTGAGCATCAAAGGCTGGGGCTTTGAGGACGCAGAATTGAGCTACAAGATGTACAAATATGGCCTGCACCTGGCGTTCGTGGAAAATGGCTGGATGATTGAGCTTCCGCAGGTTCGCTCATCTATGCGTGATCGCGGGGATAGTCTGCAAAAAAATATGCTCTACTGCTACTCCAGGCACAAGAGTCTGGCTATGGAAGCCCTCAATATCATCAGAATGCTGGTCTGGAAAGCCATTGGCGCGTATCGTACCCTTCCAAATGCAAACATGGCAGTCCTCTCCGAGGCAAATCTTGGAAATAAGATGCGCCTGTTCTCTGAAAACCTGTATACCCAACAGGCACAAGAAGCGTTCCATTATCTCACAGAGCTTGGACAGGAGCAGACAACGCGTCCTCACCTGCCTTCAACGTTGAGTGCGAAGTTCGCTGGACCAACCCTGCTCATTGGCGGGCATCCAGAAGATGCAGAATGGTGTAACTATGTTACTTTGCTTGATGAGCATGTCGTTTCAACTTCTTCGATCTGGTCTTGTTGTGGAGTACTTCTTCCCTGTGCTGATCAGTCGCTTGGAACAGTGATTATCTCAGACATATGGAAAAAGCTGAACAAGTCATTTGAACACCCTTTAGGTATCCCTCCTGTATCACTACTTGAGCTACTTCTCTCTGAAATACAGCGCACATCGAAACACGCGGTTTTCCTTGATACTCCGTCAGTTCGGACCGGCCTGACGGTAGATGCACTAAAAAACTTGTGCAAACGCTATACCTTTTCGGTCGAGGTGCTTTCTTCTGACGAGTTAGAAGTCATGAAGGGACAGCAAATACAGATAGCGTCTTGTTCAAAAAAACGATAGAGATACGGCTCGAAAGCTTTAGTGTGTGAAAAGCTCCTGGTGCATAGAACAGAGCTTTATTGTTCTCATGACCAGGGGCGCGATAATAGGCAAGATTTTGGAACGTAAAGGAGTTTCTTGATGGTATTTACTCCGCAAAACCTTCCTGCGATTGAAGTTTGCAACCTTGTCAAGCGCTACCCAAAAGCCACCACTAGCGCGGTGGACAATGTTTCTTTTGCCGTCAAGCAGGGAGAGATTTTTGGTTTCTTAGGACCAAATGGCGCGGGAAAAACGACGACTATTGGTATTTTGACTACCAGAGTTCTTCCCACCAGTGGTATTGCCCGCATTATGGGGATTGATGTCACATCTGACCCTATCGCCATAAAGCAAAACATTTCTATTGTTCCCCAGAGAAGCAATCTGGATCTTAGTTTAAATGCTCGTGATATTCTGACCTTTCACGCCAGCTATCATGGGGTACCAAGAGCTGAGCGAAATGCGCTTGCTGACACTCTTCTCGAAGAATTCGGGCTCACAAAACGCAGCAAAGATATGGTGCGCAATTATTCAGGGGGCATGGCTCAGCGCGTGATGCTTGCCCGCGCTTTAATGCATACGCCGAAGGTATTGTTTCTCGATGAGCCAACAAATAATCTTGACCCACAGACGAGACTCTTCCTCTGGGAGCGTATACGAACGTTGCAAGAGCGCGGCATTACGATCCTTCTGACTACCCATGATATGGAAGAAGCTAGTCGTCTGTGCGATCGGATCGCGATTATGGATCATGGACAGATCCTGGACTGCGACACCTTTACCAATCTAGAGTCCCTGATTCCAGGAGGAACAACGCTCGAACTCCGTATCACCATCCCAGAGCATGTCCCAGCATTGGTGGGGCAGCATGAATTATCCAGCAATTCGTCGATTGCAAGCAATCTGCAACAGGCTCTCGGCCAGATTCCGGGCATTTCAAAAATAGAAAAGATCAGTCTCACAAAACAAGAGAAAGAGGCGCAGACGAATCTCTCGATCTTCCGCCTTTACGGAGAAAGCGTACCAACGCTTATCACCCAGGCCATCCACGTTATCACCGAATGGAATGCTGAACTGCAAGACTTGCACCTTCATCGCCCCAGTTTGGAAGATGTTTTCATTTATCTAACAGGAAGGAACTTGCGTTCATGAACACTTTATTGCCATCTTCGCTGAGTACACACGAGGCAACGCCTCGTAAACATCGCGTTCTGGTCGTAAGCACCGCGTTCTGGCACGCGCTTCGCCGTGATATTACCACGACCATCAACTGGCTTCTTCCCTTTTTGCTGCAAGTGCTGATCTTGCCTTTCTCCCTTCTCTTCGTTTTTGGCAAGATCTTGCCTGAGGTCGGCGTGACCCAGCAGCTCTATCCAGCGATTTTCTTCCCGGGTGTTGTAGCGCTTACCATTTTTATGGCCAGTCTCCAGGGTGCCTCGGTAGCTCTGATGCTGGATTTAGGCGAAAACCGTGAGATTGATGATCGCCTGCTTGCGCCTATGCCCTTGAGCCTGCTAGCACTGGAAAAGGTTGTTTTCTCTACTATGCGCTCTCTGGTTGCGGCGGGCCTGACATTTCTTCTTGGATACATCGTTTTAGGGAGCAATTATCAGGTGCGAGTAGATGACCTTTGGCTTACCCTCACGCTTCTGTTACTCTATGCTCTCTCCAGTGCTTCTTTTGGTCTAGTCGTGGGGACGTTACTTCCCGTCGATAAGATCTATCTGCTGTTCTCGCTCATTTTTAGCGCCATCCTCTATACCGGATGTGTGTATTATACATGGACTTCCATTAGCACTATCAAAGCCCTCCAGGTCATTTCGCTGTTTAACCCGCTGACCTATGCTGCAGAAGGGTTACGCTCTACTATGGTTCCAATTGAGCATGGAAAGGCTGTTTCAACATTGCCTATAGGTGTAGCAATAACGGGGCTAATTGCTTCATTTTTAATTTCTCTCGCTCTTGGGATCTGGCTGTTTCGCAGAAGGGTTATTTCGTGAGAGCTTTCCACGACGCAATCTTTCCAGGCTCGCCAGCCGTGATACTCCAGCTATCCCTTACTCTGAGAGTGAGATCCCTATAAACAAAAAGAAAGAGGAAAAGAAGTGACATCGATCAGAAAGGACGTCCTGATTATTGGTTGTGGAATCGCCGGGCCAGTGCTTGCGATGCTGCTTGAACGCATAGGTATGCGCCCGGTCATTTACGAGGCTCAAAGCACTCCCATGGATTATGCAGGCTCCTTCCAGAATATGGCCTCGAATGGGCTGAATGTGCTCGACATGCTGGATCTCAAAGATCTGGTGACAGACGGAGAGTTCCTTTGCCCCCGAATGACGATCTGGAATAGCAGTGGAAAACAGTTGGGAGAAGTCAGAAATGGCGCCTCAGAAGGTCAAGGCTTCGTCAGCGTCATGATTAAGAGAGGACAATTACACAAAATCCTCCGCGAAGAGGCGATGCGCCGAGGCATCTGTGTACACTTTGGAAAAAAGCTCAAAGCGATTGAGGTAACAGGCCAACAAGAAGTGCTCGCCACTTTTGAAGATAACTCCCAGGCTTCTGGTAATATACTGATCGGTTGCGATGGTATCCATTCACAAACTCGGCAGATTATTGACCCTGCGGCTCCCAGGCCAGTCTATACGGGTATGATCTGTTGCGGGGGATTTGCGCAAAGTTCGACCATCCCACCCACCTCTGATAGCTTGCAATTGGTTTACGGCAAGCAGGCATTCTTCGGCCATCTGGTAAAGCCCGACGGCCAGATTTACTGGTTTAATAATATTCCCTGGCCTGACGAGCCTCTTAGAGGCTCATTAAACAATGTGGCACACGAGGAGTGGAAGCGGATGTTACTGGATTTACACCAGGATGATCCTTATCCAATCGCGGAGATCATTCGGTCCACGGAAAGCGACATAGGAAGATATCCAACGTATGAACTCCCCTGTGTCCCAAAGTGGCACGCGGGGCCGCTTGTCCTGGTAGGCGATGCAGCTCACGCGATGTCACCTCACTCTGGCCAGGGAGTCTCAATGGCTCTGGAGGATGCCTTTCTCCTGACCCGTTGCTTGCAGGATATCCCTGTGCTTGAAGAGGCCTTTACTACCTATCAGCGCCTGAGAAGCACAAGAGTCAATAAGATGATCAAACTCGCGCAGCGCACCGGACAAAGCAAAACGATTTCCAGTCCCATTGGTCTCTGGCTCCGCGACCATGTGATGCAGTTCAGTCTCAAAGTCTTCGCCAATTCAAATTCACGCTCCTGGGTCTATACCTACAGGGCAGACTGGCATCAGCAAATAGCTTAGAAAGGCAAGAAACATGTTAACGTACGCGAAAAGCGGCTACGCGGAACTCAATGGAACAAAGCTTTATTATGAGATCGCGGGTCAGGGACACCCACTCGTCCTGAGTCACGGCTGGCTTGGAGATCATTCTGTATGGGATGGTCAATTTGAGGCGTTCGCTCAACATTTCACGGTCGTACGGTACGACATTCGTGGCTTTGGTAGCTCTGGCAAGCGCGAGAAAGACATGGTGCCTTTCTCAATGGAACATGACCTCTACAGCCTCTTGCAATTCCTTAACATTAAGAAAACCTTCCTCTTAGGGGTATCAATGGGTAGCGCTCTGGCGATTGATTTCACGCTTCAGTACCCCACGATGGTTGATGCTCTTGTAACGGTCAGTTCGGGTTTGACTGGCTTTGAAGAGACACCCGATGAGAGACTCAAGGAAAAATTTGGTTCTTTGCACCAGACGCTTAGAAGCGGCGATCTTATCGGGGCATCCGAGGTGTTGCTCCAGATCTGGACTGACGGCCTTTATCGCACGCCTGAACAGGTTGATCCGCAAATTCGCGAGCGAATGCGCACAACCATCCTCCACAACCTGAAGCGTGGAGACGATCCGAGCGTGCAGCCACAAAAGATTGCGCCGCCTGCCGTTGGTCGCCTCGCCGAGATCCAGGTGCCAACTCTTGTGATTGCCGGGGATCTCGATGTAAAAAATATTCAACTGATTGCTGAGACGCTTGAAAAAGGCATTGTCAACGCAAAGAGAGTCGTTGTGCCAGGCACAGCTCACTATCCCAACGTGGTGAAGCCACAGGAGTTCAATGAGGAAGTGATCGAATTCTTAAAGCGTTTGGACTCGTAGCGTGACTCGCGATCTCACGGTCGTTTCCCTGTCCACTTCA
>DASSXK010000339.1:0-7476 GCA_035703945.1 Ktedonobacteraceae bacterium
CTCCATCCGGCAAACACCCACTCTACTTTATCTCACATCCAGCGACACGGGTCAATCACAAGAAAAAGTATATATGAAGGTAATCATGCTCTTTTCCTCTTCAAAATGCAAGCCGCTATATTTTATAACTATAACGCAATCAGAGAGAAAATCATAGAATTTCAAAGTATAAAGATCATTTTAAATGCCAAACATATTTTTATGATTATAAAATGCAAAAAATAACATAGCGTGATTTAAAGAATTCAGGGGCCAGACACTCAATTTGAGATTGAAAGTATCCTGATTTTAAACTATTATCTTCTAAACGATAGCCATTCTGGGCATATTTACATCTTATATAGTAATAGCCTCTTTAAAGCATGGAGGAGTGTACTTCAAATATCTTCCCACTAACAATCTTATTTAGATGATAACTCTATTATGTTCTAACCAAACCAAAAAGCTACAAAATATTTTGAACTGCCAAATTCATCTCAAATTGTCTTTATCAAACCTATTAGCTTATGGTATGCTTATGTCATCTAAATTACTCGGTAGCAAGAAGGGAGAGAACATTTCTTTATCCATTCTTAATCTCGCTTTCCCGCTAGATTTTTTGTCAGAGATTCGATTTATAATGCATACACTGTTTGCTGCTCATTTAGTGAGGACACAAACAGGCACGGCGTAGGAAAGAGCGTATTAAGCAAGCGAGAATAAAAGTTGATTTGCCGGCCTTTGTAGTAATGCAGCAGGAGGACCGCAATGGGAAAACATTCATCAGGTTATATGATTGGTATTGCCGTATCAATCGTACTGGGTTTCGGCATTATAGCTGGAATCTGGCTGGGTCTTCGATCAGCAGCAGATCTTGGTTACGAGCCCGCCACATGGCACGCCACAAAAACAGGCTCAAACAGCGCGACATTGGAGCTTTCCGTTTTTCCGGATAGTCATGTCTGCCATGCAAACGATAATGAGCCACAATATGACTGGGTCACGTATTGTCCTTCGACCAGCTTTGAAGTTCCACCAAACAGCCTTGTTACTATCATCATCAAGAACTACGATACCGCCTCGCCGTTAGTGAACAACTATTTCGGAAAAATTCGGGGCACAATTGGAGGTACAGCCCTGGTCAATAACAAACCCATGTCTCAGATTGACGAGGTGGCCCACACCTTTACACTCCAATCAACACCCGACTCTCCCCATCCAATCTTCGCCAGTGTTCCCCTGATGGGGGTTGCTGATAACGCACCCACACCAGAAATGATTAATGGGAACCCTTATGCCAAGCCAAACATCATTTCCTTCCAGATTCGCACCGGACCTCCCGGCACCTACATCTGGCACTGCTACGATCCCTGCGGATCTGATCGAGGGCAGCCTTATGGTTTCAGCGGTGCGATGTCCACAACCGGGTTTATGGCTGGTACCTTTACCGTCGCAAATTATTAAGGGGGAGAGATGCCTGAAGAAAATATCAACGAAAACACTGGAAGCGAGATCCCCGATCAGCCAGGGGCCTCAAATGACGTGCCCGCGCCGTCTACACCGATCACGCAGGCAGGACCTGATAGAAGTGAAACTCATCATTTCAGGAACGTCATCCTGCTCTGGATCGCGCTTTCCATCATCGGAATGTTGCTTGTCGGTTTTTTTGGCTCGTCGTTCTTCCCGCCAACGGCCAGCGATGTAGGCAACTCTGCTAACTTCACATTTGTGCTGTTGAGTGTTCTGTCCATACCAGTGGCGCTATTTGTCTTTGTTTTTCTGGGCTACAGTATGTTTGCTTTCAGGGTTAAGGAAAGACCGACCGAAGATGGTTTTCCAATCCATCCGACTCCGGCACTTCAAATTGGCTGGCTTGGGATAACAAGCGTCCTCTGCCTATTCCTGGTTATCTACGGCCTGTTCGCCTTCTTCCAGGAGAGCGTGGCTGCGCCATCGAATACGCTTGTTGTCGAGGTGACAGGACAACAATGGCTATGGACGTTTAACTACCCACAATATGGTGTTTCCAGCCAGGGGCAAGTACTTGAATTGCCTGTGAATCGACCGGTGGTTTTCCATGTTACCTCCAAGGATGTGCTGCACGGCTTCGCCGTCCGCGACCTGGGAGTGCGTGTCGATGCCAATCCAGGAGAAATGACCGTTACATCGGTTGTCACGCCAAACACCATCGGCTCCTACACAGTCGTTTGCGTGGAGTTATGTGGACTCTATCACTCCTATATGTGGTCAGCAGTCAAGGTGGAA
Organism: Ktedonobacteraceae bacterium; assembly: GCA_035703945.1. Taxonomy (GTDB): domain Bacteria; phylum Chloroflexota; class Ktedonobacteria; order Ktedonobacterales; family Ktedonobacteraceae; genus DASSXK01. The sequence continues at coordinate 2,245 of DASSXK010000339.1, forward strand.
AGTGATTCGTCATTCAATTCCTGGATACTCAGTCAAGGAGGACACCTATGACCGAAGTCAGCGAAGTTAAACGAACGACTCTCATCAACACTCTCTTCCCGAGTGTGGTTTCGGGGGTACTACTGGGTGTGATAGGCGCGGTTATTGGCGGCGTCCTGGTCTCCAGGTTAGTAGAAAATAATAACGATGCCACGCTTGTCGCGATCTATACTGGCTGGGTTCTGTTCTTCTTCATTGGTATCGGAGCTTTCAATGGGGTCTGGAAGTGGGGTCTGGATCGCCGTGATGCTACCATCGAAGAAGACTATCAAATGGCTGGAAAAGGCCAGGGACGCTGGCGCTACTTCCGCTATACAACCGATCATAAGGTTGTAGGGATGCAGTATCTGGTGACGGTGCTGATCCTCTTCTTCTTTGGCTCGATGGGCGCTTTTATGATCCGCCTGGAACAATCAATGCCGGGAGCGATCTTTTTTACCCCTTCGACCTATAATACGATTGTAGGTATGCACGGCATCCTGATGATTGTCTCGACGATCATTATGGTCAGTGGTCCATTCGGCAATTTTATCCTCCCAATCATGATCGGTGCGCGCGATATGGCCTTTCCAAGACTCAACGCCTTGAGCTACTGGCTGCTTTTCGCGGCTATTCCGATCTTTCTCTCGACGCTATTTGTCGGAGGTTTCCCGACAGGCTGGACGGGCTATGCCCCACTTGCCGATCAGAGTTTAACCCCCGGAATGGATGCCTACTGCTTCACAATCATCGTCTTTGCCATCTCAACCACGATTGCGGCCCTGAATATCGTGACGACCGTAGTAGTCATGCGCACCAGCGGCATGACCTGGGGCAGACTCCCGATCTTCGTCTGGGGGGTGATACTCTCCGTGATCCTTGGCCTGACTGCCTTTCCTTCGTTTATCATCTCGCAAGTGATGGTTTTGATGGATCGAGTCTTCCGGACCGCGTTCTTCATCGCGGCCTTTGGTGGCAGCAACTGGCTCTATGAGCACCTCTTCTGGTTTATGGGCCATCCCGAAGTGTATGTAATTGCGTTACCAGCGATGGCGGTGGCTGCTGAAGTCGCGACGGTCTTCACACGCAAACCACTCTTTGGGTATCGACTGATGATCAGTGGCCTGGTTGGTATTACGGTATTGAGCGTGCTCGTCTGGGGACACCATCTTTATACGAGCGGATCAGCGACGGCGCTGGATGGTCCTTATATGCTTGATACCGAGCTGATTTCTATCCCCACTGGTCTCTTCTTCCTCTGCATGATCGGAACATTCTGGCGAGGTAAGATCTGGGCCACGGCCCCGCTCCTATTTGTAGGAGGCATGCTGGTAAACTTCGTCATTGGAGGAATCACCGGCATCTATCTGGCGGACCTGCCAACGGACGAGCTACTGCATGGTGGCATGTTTGTAACGGCGCACTTCCATTTCACGCTTGTGGGAAGTATGGTCTTTGGCTTCTTCGCTGGCTTCTACTTCTGGTTCCCCAAAATGGTGGGCCGCCGGCTCGATCCATTGCTGAGCAAGATCCATTTCTGGCTGTTTGAAATCGGCTTTCTGGGCACGTTCTTATCGCTGTTCTACGCAGGCTTGCAGGGCGAGCCGCGCTGGTCCGCGAATGTGGCCCCGCCATTTGCCACGGCTAATTTAATCGCTAGCTTGTTTGCAATCTTGATCGCAGCATCGGTGTTTGTGCTCGTCTACAACGTTGTTACTTCGTACTTGCGCGGTGAGGTTGCGACGGCCGATGAATGGGGCGGTAAAACGCTGGAATGGACCGTTCCAACACCGGTACCGTTGGAGAATTTTGAAAAATTGCCCGTCGTGACATCGCTCCCCTACAACTACGGTACGCCCATACCCGCCAAAGAGAGCGCCACGGCTGACACGGGCTTTGAAGCTCCACTACAGCCACAGGCCGAGAGTTGACAGGACGACAGGAGAGAAAGAATGAGTTCAACCGTACATGAGGAGTCGCACGAGCTTCCACTGCACATTAAAATCGCCAGGGCACGGGCGGGAGTGCTCCTGCTGATTCTTTCAGATGCTCTATCCGTCATGGCAATCCTGGCGGCAGGTGGTTATCTCAACGCACTCAACGTACTGGGACAATTCAAGGTACCCAATGAAGCTGTACCTAACATTATCCCAGGAATCTTAGTGGCGATTCTTCTGGTAGTTAGTGGAGCCGCTTACTACCTGTGGGAGCGCAGTATACGTCGGCAGGCAGGAACTATCCAGCAACCGCTTTTCATCGTGGCCTGGCTGGCTACAATTGTGGCCCTGGTTGTGCAGATCTATATGAGCTATACACTGGGCTTTGGTAGCCCATACCATGCCTACGAAAGCGTGATCATTCTGCTGACCTGGTTCACCTCGGTCCATTTGCTGCTATCGGGGATTGTTGGCTTGCTGCTTTTTGGACGAATTGCACGCGGCCGACAAACCAGGCACAGCTATGTAGTCGAGGTCGTTGGCTACTGGTGGTATTACACGATAATCGCCAGCCTGCTCCTGTGGATATTCAGCCTGATACTGAGTTAATAAGAAAGACAGGTGCCGAAATGAACATCTGGGTCGATGCAAACGGGTGGCCGATCCCACCCTTGATTCTGCTTGGATGTCTGCTAGCCGAATCTCTCTTCTACCGGGGCTGGCGCAAGCTGCTCGCGGAGCTTGAGACCGAGGAAGCCGCCGAAACCAGGTATCTCCCGTCCTACAGCGGTTTTGAGGCCGCTGATATGCGGAGAAGTACCTGGATCTGGCGCGGCACCTTCTTCCTGGCGGCCATTGTAACATTCTTACTGGCGGCCTCGGCCCCGATTGATAACCTTTCGAGTCAACTGTTCTGGGTGCATATGATCCAGCATCTCCTCTTGCTGATCATTGTAACCCCTTTGCTTGTTGCGTCTGCACCGCTGCTGCCCCTCTGGCTAGGACTGCCAGAGTGGGGACGCAATTGTTTCAAGGCGCTGGCAAACCTGAGGGCCGCAAGAATTCTCTATGCCCTGGGAAGCTGGCTGCGCCAACCGGTGATCTCCTGTGCGCTGTTCCTGATCGGCATCTGGATCTGGCACTGGCCTTACCTTTATGATCTCGCGCTGACAAATGACCTTATCCACGATTGGTGCGAACATACCATATTTCTCGTGGTGAGCCTGTTTTTCTGGTCTCAGATCATTCCTTCCGCGCCATTTCGCCCGCAGTTAGGATATTTGGGACGATTGGGGTGTGTAGGATTCGCGATCATCCAGAATCTTGTGCTGGCAGTGCTGCTCGGATTTGCTCCGGCCCCGCTCTATGCCCCCTATATCCACCTGAATACCTTGCCGGGTTCACTTACGACGCTGCAAGATCAGCAATTTGGGGCAGGCTTTATGTGGACCTTCGGAGATATTCCGTTCGGGATCGCGCTGGCAATCCTCATCCAACGCTGGCTCGCGACGCAATCGGGAGAAACAGGACAGGAAACACAGGAAACGCCTGGGTAAGCTTCCATCCTGCCAGCTCGAACACTCTATTCACAAGACAACTATTTTCACATCCAACTCCTGTGAAAGGAAGTAGCTATGCAGCATCCAGATGGTATGCAGAAACTGGCGCGAGCTGCCTTAATTGTCACTTCAGCACTGGTGATCTTTGCCGGGACCGTCTGGGCTGTGAGATTCTATGTCGTCTCACACCAACAGGCAACGGTCCAGGCCGCGAATAGTTCAAGCAGCGCAATTGGTGGGTTTCCAATGCCAGGCAAACCGGCCCCTGATTTCCAACTCACCGATCAGTTCAATCACCCGGTCTCGCTGGCCTCTCTAAAGGGCCGGGAGGTTGTGATGGCTTTCGTTGATCCACGCTGCACAACGCTCTGTCCCCTGACAGCCCAAATAATGTATGACGCCAGAGCAAAGTTGACAACCTCTGAGGCCAAACGCGTTGTCCTGGTCGCGATCAACGCTAATCCCGCTGCCACAAGCATTACGGAAATACAGGCCTGGTCGATTAAACACGGGCTGCTGCATCAGTGGCTGTTCCTGACGGGGACCCCCAAACAGCTCCAATCCATCTACAAGGCCTACGATATCTATGTCCAGGTTGACTCAACCGGACAATCGGTGCATGATCCAGCAACTTTTATTATCGATCCCCAGGGACGAGCACAGCTCTATTTTGAAACCCTGGACTCTAAAAATCAAACCGATCTCCTCAATCAAGAGATCGGGCTAGAAGATGGGATGCAACAGTGGCTATCAAAGAGTACGAGCAACACCTGATTGCGATCTCTGGCAACGAGGTCACGAGCGTTCGACAAATTATTTCAAGTTATGTCAATTTAATGAAGCCACATGTGACTATACTACTGCTTGGTACGACAGCAGCGGCGATGGCGATTGCCAGGCAAGGTCTTCCGCCCCTGGCCCTGGTCCTCTGGACCCTGCTGGGTGGAACGCTAGCCGCAGGAAGCGCGAACTGCCTCAACTGTTTTATCGACCGCGACATCGACCAGATTATGGGACGTACACAACGCCGCTCGCTGCCTTCTGGACGCGTTAAACCCGAGCAGGCTCTTATCTTTGGGTGTGTAATGGGTGTGAGCGCGTTCTTTGAGCTTGCCCTCCTGGTCAATCTGCTAAGTGCGATCCTGGCCTGTTCCGCAATTCTTTTCTACGTCTTCATCTATACAATCTGGCTGAAGCGTTCAACTGCGCAAAATATTGTGATCGGTGGCGCGGCAGGGGCTGTTCCTGTTCTGGTGGGGTGGGCAGCGGCAACCAATAGTCTCTCCCTCGCGGCGATCTGGCTCTTCGCAATCATTTTCTACTGGACGCCACCGCATTTCTGGGCGCTTTCACTGCTTATTCAGAAAGACTATGAAAAGGCAAATATCCCGATGATGCCAGTCGTCATGGGCGAGAAGGAGACGCGCAAACAAATATTTCTCTATGCCCTACTACTGCTAGCTGTGACGATGGTGCTCTTCGCCATGCAGGCTATGGGCCTCTTCTACCTGATCTGCGCGCTGATTTTGGGCGGAATTATGGTCTATATGTCTGTACGTCTGCTTTTCGATCAAACCAGGAAATGGGCTCGGACCCTCTTCTGGTATTCGAACTGCTACCTGGCTCTGATTTTCACAGTCATGGTATTGGATCGGGTCATCCACTGATCCTACCTGGCTCTCAGGAGATTATTCGCAGCGGCGCTCTCATGCCGGTTG
>DASSXK010000510.1:0-3222 GCA_035703945.1 Ktedonobacteraceae bacterium
AGAAGTGCCTCAGCAGATTCAGGAGTTTATCGGGTAAACTTCTGATCAATCAATGTGTTCTCTGAAATCCGGCTGATCCCTGTCTCTTTGAATCAACACATCAAATCAATGGGGTTGGGCACATGGAACGTGTGCAGATGGATTTCAGAGAATGTTCGCAAATTGGTCCTGTTTTTCTTTAGATTTTGCTTTGGATGCACGACTAATATAGTGTTCGATGCTGCAAGCCAGTGGGGTTGGACGCAGGCATATTATGCAGACGGATTTCGTAATATATCGGCAACGTGCAAGGGAACTGCTCATCAAGATGTAGTCGGTGCTACCTTATATCTGCTGATCTATCAAATAGAAACTGGATTCACGGAGCTCGGTAGATTGCCAGCGCCTCGTGGTTCAGGTTAACCCCAAGGCCAGGACCAATCGGAACTGAGAGATAACCCGCTTGCGAGGCTAGATCCTCAACGAGCAGATCATTTGCCAGAAGTGGAAGCGTACCCAGGCCGCAAGCCAGCGTAACTTCGGGCGAGGCCGCTGCAAGATGCAGATCGGCTGCTAGTCCAATACCTGACTCGATCGCGCTGGTGATGACACAACTAACTCCCTGTTCAGTTGCTTCGGTGATAATCTGTCTTGCGGCTAGCAAGCCTCCGGCGAACTGTGGCTTGATAATCAGCAGGTCGGCGGCCTGACTTTGCAAGATCTGGCGAGCACTTGTTAATCCCAGCAATCCTTCATCGCAGGCGATGGGAATGGAGATGCGTTGACGCAGGTTGCGCATCTCATCCAGGAGTCCAGCTTTGATGGGTTGCTCAATGTATTGGATGGTGAGTGGTTCACAAGCGGTCAGGATTGTATTGGCTTGCTCTGGCTCCCAGCCTTCGTTGGCATCCAGGCGCAGTTGAATCGAGGGCCCGATCGCGGACCGAACAGCTTTGATTCGCTCAATCTCCGCTTGATTGCTGTTCATAACCCCGACCTTTAACTTGATACAGGTGAAGCCAGCTTCAATGGCTTTGAGGGCAGCCTGAACGGCATCTTCTGGCCTGGTTGCTCCCACGACTGTATTGATTGCGACTTGCTTGCGTGGGGGCGTGTTCCCTGGCGAAAGTAAGGAAGAGAGACTCCGCTGCTCTTGCTTCCCAAGTGCGTCAAGTAGCGCGATCTCCAGGCCGCAAAAGGCGGGTGGGGAGTACATTTTTTGCTCTTCTCTGTTTCCCAGGTTTGTTTGATCTGCCTGCGATTGAAGCTGTATCAAGGCAGCGGGGAGGGTCAGCCCAACCAGAGAGGGCGAGCTTGTTTTGAGGACATGTTCGGCCTCCTTCATTGTGCCAACGCCGAAGGAGGGGAGCGGGGCGACCTCGCCGAAACCGCTCACCCCTTGCGAGGTGAGGATTTCGACGATTGCTCCTGTGCGCCAGTTTATGGCCTCGTGGGCCGTTGTAAATTGGCTGCGCATCGGCAAGCGATAGGCCTGCCAGCGCACGGACTCAATCAACATTTGCAATGTTTTAGGGAAGGCGTGGGAACTTTGAGAAGTCCGGTTTGCGCTTCTCAAGGAAGGCGTTTTTGCCTTCTTTCCCCTCTTCGGTCATGTAGTACAACATTGTGGCGTTACCGGCCAACTCCTGGATGCCGGCCAGGCCATCAGTATCGGCATTAAAGGCCGATTTCAGGAAGCGAATCGCAATCGGGCTTTTCTCCAGGATCTCGCGGCACCACTGAACGGTCTCTTCCTCAAGCTGCTCCAGCGGCACAACTGTGTTGATCAGACCCATATCCTCCGCCTCCTGAGCATTGTATTGTCGGCAAAGATACCAGATTTCGCGAGCCTTCTTGTGGCCGATAACGCGTGCCATATAGGTCGCGCCCCAACCGGCATCGAAGCTACCTACACGGGGCCCTGTCTGACCGAAGCGAGCGTTTTCGGCGGCAATCGTCAGATCGCAAAGTAGTTGCAGAACGTGTCCACCACCAATGGCGTAGCCAGCGACCATCGCAATGACCGGCTTGGGCAGGTACTTGATGACCTTCTGAAGCTCAAGCGCGTTCAGTCTGGGTACACCGTCCTCACCGACATAGCCGCCCTCGCCGCGTACACGCTGATCGCCACCAGAGCAGAAGGCCAGATCGCCCGCGCCGGTAAAGATCACCACACCAACCTCGGCATCTTCGCGACTGAGGGTGAAGGCCTCAATCAACTCGTTGAGGGTCTGAGGGCGGAAGGCGTTGCGCACCTCAGGCCGGTTGATCGTGATTTTTGCGATCCCTTCGCCCTTCTGGAAAATGATGTCCTTGTATTCTCGCACGGTTTCCCAGGCGACGTCGGCCGGGCGCTGTTTGCTTACTTCGTTTTCTTTATGCTGACTGGCCAATTCCATACTCCTTTTTCTATCTCCAGACTGAGAGAACATTAAGCAATACCTTCTCAGTTTTGATTGGAAGATCTTTTATAATCTAAAATTTCTTTTTGTATTATAGTCCTACTTGCCCGCCTGCGCCAAAAAGTCTGTTACCAGACTGACAAATGTGGCAGGTTGCTCCAGGTGAACGGTATGACCGGCCTGTGGAATCTCGTGCCAGATGGCCTGTGGCAGGGCCGTTTGCATCTCACGTGCCAGCTTGCTGAATTTCTGATCAAGCTCGCCAGTAATCAGCAGAACCGGGATGTGTAGTTCTGGAAGTCGTGCTCGCAGGTCGGGTTGGCTGCCGGTTCCAACTCCACACAGGCTGTTTGCCAGACCGCGTGGATTGTTGTGCAGTCGCTGGTTATGCAGGTTTTGTTGTGTTGAACTGGGCAGGCTTCGCTGGCTGGCAAACAGAGGGATATGTTCCCAGTAGGCTACAAAACCGGCGAGGCCTTCATCTTCAATGCGGCTTGCCAGGGCTTCATCGCTGGCCCGACGTTGCTTTCTCTCTTCTTCGGTTGCCAGACCTGGAGAGGTGCTTTCGAGGATCAGACTTTTAAAGAAACCCGAAAAGGCTGTATAAAGCGCGATCCGCCCGCCCATCGAATAGCCAAGCAGGCAGGCTTCCCCTGGCTCGACCTGTAGTTGAGCCAGGGCTGCCAGAATGTCGACCTGGCAGGATTCAATGCTGTAGCGCTGATAGTCCTCCGGCGAGTCAGTTTGTCCGTGTCCATGAAGGTCGAGGGCGATGATTCGCAGACCGGTCGATGCGAATTGGTCGAGTAGCGAACCCCAGCCTGCTGCGCTGCCAGTAAAA
>DASSXK010000538.1:0-5100 GCA_035703945.1 Ktedonobacteraceae bacterium
CATCTCGAAGCCTTGCTTAAATTGGCTGCTAAACATTCAATCGAGCAGGTTTTTATACATGCCTTTACCGATGGTCGCGACAGCTCTCCCACAGGCGGCGTAGAGTTTATGAAACGTTTGCAGGCCCGGGCACTGGAGATTGGTGGTCAGCATCCAGCCAAAGTTGCCACCGTTACAGGCCGCTATTACGCGATGGACCGCGATAACCGCTGGGATCGCACCGGGGCGACCTACCTGGCAATGACACGGGGCGAAGGACAGAAAGCAGCCTCAGCGATTGAGGCAATTCAGGGCTCTTACGACAAAAAGGTCACGGATGAATTTATTCTTCCAACGGTCATCGTAGAGCACGATCGACCAGTTGCCCTGGTGAAAGAGGGCGATGCCGTTATTCATTATAACTTCCGACCCGACCGCGCTCGCCAGCTTACGAAAGCATTTGTGCTGCCAGAGTTACCACCCCAGGCCGAAGGCAAGTTCTCACGCGGACCCCGTATCCCTCATCTGCAATATGTGATGATGACTGAATACGAAGAAGGACTGGATGCCGAGGTCGCTTACCGCGCCGATGAAGTTGAAATGCCGCTGGCCCGCGTGGTCGCCGATCAGGGCTTACGCCAGTTCCATACGGCCGAAACAGAAAAATACGCCCATGTGACCTACTTCATCAATGGACGACGAGAGACGCCCTTCCCTGGCGAGGACCGTGAGCTCGTCCCATCACCCAAAGTCCCAACATACGACCTGCAACCAGAAATGAGCGCAGCAGGTATCACTGAATTGGCGGTGGAGCGCATCCGCAGTGGAATCTATGATCTGGTGATTATGAACTATGCGAACGCCGATATGGTGGGACACACCGGCGTCATGGAAGCCACGATTAAAGGTGTAGAAACGGTCGATGCAGGCGTCGGCAAGGTTGTCGAAGCCACGCTGGCGCAGGGCGGCGGATTGCTTATCACCGCCGATCATGGAAACGCAGAGCAGTTGATTGAGTACGATACTGGCAAACCGTTCACCTCTCACACAACTAATCCAGTCCCGCTCTACCTGGTTGCACCTCAACTTGCACAGGCCAGATTGCGCACAGACGGCATCCTGGCAGACGTCTCTCCAACGATTTTGCAAATTTTACAAATCCAACCACCTAAAGACATGACTGGTCGTTCGCTTATTATTTAACATTAGTTTAACGATTCGATAATATACCATAGAGACTATTTGCATCAGGCAGAGAGTTTTAAACATATAAATAGGCACTTATCCACATATTAAGGATAAATATGTGGATAAGTGCCTGCAAATGTGGAAAACTATCTATGAGATCCTCTCAATTGAGTTGAGAGGAACAATAAAATAGGTTCCATTCTCCAGTCGTAGACGAGCGGCGCGAACACGTATACCTGAAGGAAACAACACACGGTGTGGAAAGATCATATTGACCACCCCAATCGTCCCCCTACAATCTCCTGCGAGCACTCTGACACGTACACCTTGTTTCACAGCCCTGGCCTGCGGCCCCTGTATACCCTCCTTTTGCTGCTTACGCCCATCCGACGGAACCAGCAGTTCGGGGAAAAGAGACTCACGGACTGAAGTCATGCCTTCGAGAAGAGCAAACGAGCCAGCACAATCTCGCAGAAAAATCATAAGCTCATCCGGCATCAGGCAGGTACCAAAGCCCTCTGTAAAGAACAATGTTAGAGGAGGCAGAGAGGTGTGATAGAGCTGGACATCTAAACTGGAAAGTAGTCGCAGTGCATCAATACGCAGAAATGCTTCAAAATCATGCAATGAGATGCTACTGGCAATCAAACCCGTTGCCCCCATCGCCAGAGCCTTGTGCAGGAGTGTCAATGTTACCGGTTCAAAAAGCACCAGTAACGCCCCAGGTGGAAGATCTGACCGGTTCCTCTCAGAGCTACCGGGCTGCCAGATACACAGAGACCCACTCACCTGTCTACCAGCGCCCACCACTCCTCGTACCAAAGATACCTGGCTTTCAATGATAACCCCGCCACGCCTGGTGACATCCATAACGCGGCCATTCAAGCCAGCCCTTAAAATCTCCTCCGCCGGGAAACCATGAAGAGAAGGCCTATCACCTGAAATCGAGGCAGATGATAGACCTTGTTTCTGTGTTGAAGAGGACGGGGAAGAGAGAGAAACCAACCCTTGATCAGCCTTATCTGCACGCTCCAGGCGAATCACAGGCTGATCGGGTTGAACTTTTTGACCAGGGTGAACAAGAGCAATCCCGCGCTGATTATATCCTCCTGGCCAACGCTCCCTCCGCACCTCCATCTGCGACACCATTGACCCATCATCATGATTGGTCATATAGGGTGCCTCCCTTTATCAGGCTCCTAAGGCCTGAAGCCACTGCGTCAGGCGTGCCTGGCGTTCCATATCATTCGTGGGCAAGACCAGAGGTCTACCACGTGCATCAATAATCAGGCCTACCAGACCACCGTCGATCTCTTCAGCCGCCCGGGCTCGCTCGCCGGGTCCCAGGCCCACATCCACGCCTGCCGCAGGATAGAGCGTTAAGAGAGCCTGTTCATTCATCTTCAATGGTACTACTTCGATGGAACCGCTCATAACCTCAATCATGCTCTGGCGACCATCGCTGTACTCAATCCCAACGCGAACAGCGATCTGTCCTTCAGGCATGGTCCCAAAGGGAATAACGCAGGTACCCAATCGATGGGTCACACCGTCATTCTCATTAACCTGGACGGCCGCGATTGGATTCACGGTCGCAACTACTCCCAGTTGTGAGAGCAACATCGCACGATCCAGGACAAGCGAGGTCACACCCTTCGGCTGAAGAGCATCCAGCAACATCAGAACAGCCTGCCCATAGCGTGGAGCATGCGCAAGAATTCCTCCCGTTGCCAGAATTAGATCCGCATCAAACGTCACCGTATTGTTTGTTGTCGCGGCCTCGAGCGTCAGGCGCAGAGCCTCGCGTGCAAAAGCCTGCCCGATTTGAAGTTCACGTGTGCTGGTGGGTACGACCTGTGGATGAAGCATGCGATTCATGGTATATTCACGAATTTCATCTTCTCCAATGTTAAACGGCAACCAACGAGCGATTCTTTGCCAGCCAACCTGTTGCAGCACTGACGTAGAGCTGGGGCCAACGCCAGCACGAGAATTCACCATTGGTACAAATTCGCCCTGCTCACCTGCCAGCATCATCACAGTTGAACTGCCACCAATATCTACGGCCGTAACATTCATTGCATAATGTTGGGCCAGGAAACGCACCAGGCTACTCAAAGAGGTCGCAGTTCCCAGTGGGGCACCTTTAGACCAGGCCCGAAGATGATCATAACCTGGAAGGGCATCCACGATCTCTCGCTCATGTAGCGCATTCGCAGCGAAGCTGATTGGTCCCAGTTGAGCCTGTGAGGCCAGTGGCTCAATCCGAGTGACCTCGCTACTATTCCCTAACATCCGTCGCACAGCCTCAACATATTGTGGTGCACCAGCGTAAAGTACCGGAATCTTGTGCTTAGACAGGTCTTCACCGGGAATTCCGGCGGATGCAGTTCCATTTTGACGTTCATTGAAGAACCGGGATGTCTGCACCAACAACTGACAGGCCTCTTGTAGAGGTGCAGGACCAGCAGGACCATCCGCCAGACCTACAATTAAAGCGATATGGGGATGCAACTCACGCATCTTTTCAAATAGGCGTTCCCATTCAGCATTGATCCGTTCAGGCGTCCATTCAGCGCCGGCCACTCCTGAAGCAGATGGGCGCCCAGAATTGCCAACGGTCATCGCCGCAGGAACGGGATTCGTCGCGGCCACAAAGGCCGGAGTAGGCATCGCGAACGTCTCAGCGTACAGGCTGGAAACTGCTTCAGCCGTCAGGGCAGCATGTTGAGCACTGACCCCGCCAACGACAACAATCCTTAAGGGATCACCAGCACTCAATGTAGCGACAAAAACATCCACCCCGTCCCCGATCTCTTGCTCAGGTGAGATGATTTTTCCATCGGCAATAAGCATCCGACCAGTTATAAATTCGATCTCATTAATCGCTTTTGTGATTCCATTTAAGAGATCACTCTCAGGCCCTGAATGAATTGTTGGAGCCTCACCCCGAGCCATTAAGCGGTATTGTCCTTCAACAAGTCCCAGAAGTGAGACCTTTGTGGAGACGCTACCGCAATCAGCAACCAGAATCGAATTTGCCACGGAAGGCTGCGCTGGTAGGTTCGTTTCCCCCCCTAGAGTAGACTGTGTTTGCATCCTCTATATACCTCTTGATAAGCTTAGCGGGAGAACGAGAACCATCCAAGAATGGTCTCTAAAAATCCGCGCTTCTCGGTCTTTCCGGCGTTCTTGCCCTGGCCGGAGTCGGGCGAAGAAAATCCAGACATACTTGGCTGACCCTGTTGATTGGCAGGTGGGTAAGAAGAGTAACCAGGCTGATTTCCTCCATTTGGATAGCCGGCCTGCTGACCAGGAGTTGAACCCATCTGCTGCATCCACTGAGGCTGTCCCTGGGGCTGCGAGGGCGGATTATAGCCCTGGTTACTGCCTCCCGGTTGCAAACTTTGCATCCACTGGGGTTGCCCTTGCGGCGTGCCTGGAATAGGACCCTGCCCTTGTTGCGCCGGTCCTCCCTGCGGAGATGTCCCCATACCCATGCCTGGAATACCAGAAAAGCTTTGCTGCCCATTTAATGTATTTGGACCTGATTGTTGCCCTGGCACTGGAGACTTGTTTGATGCCACACCCAACATCGAGGCAAACACATTCGCCGCAGCTTCGCTCTGTTCCGGAACTCCTTGTTCCCCACGTGGACGGCTGGGAACGCGTATATTCTGCTGGGGAGTATTAAAACCCTGGCCTTGAGGCTGTTGCTGACCAATTCCACCCGGAGCTCCTGTAGATGGGCCTTGTTGGGATAAGCCACCACCATTACGCAGCCATTCAGGTAAGGCATTGACATCAATGAGCGAAGGAGCCGATAAGCCATTTTGGTAGCCTTGCCCCTGGTTTCCCGTCTGGGGGGGAACACTTGCGCCTGGCTTCTGTTCATTCTCACGCATCCAGTTTGGCAGCGAGTTTGGATCGAGC
>DASSXK010000563.1:0-2330 GCA_035703945.1 Ktedonobacteraceae bacterium
AGTTGCCTCATACGTATCAGGTACCGTATAATATCCCGGAAGAAATCTGGCCACATATTTTACACGCTGAACAGGGTTTTTACATAAAAACTGCTAAGTTTCGCTTCACAAGTAGTATATGTTTGTACCGAACATACTCAAAGGGCCTGAGAGATATACAACAAGCATGTGTTTCAGCCGAGAGGAACACAACCGTGAAGCATAGCGCATGGTTAGCCACAACATCACCAGGAGAAATCCAGCCAAATTTGCACGGATTGCAAGTCATGGATTTGATTGGATTGAATTACCTGCATCTATCTTTTTAGAATGGAGTTTGTTGAAAGATGTTGAACAATACTCGCGAATCACGGAGCCAGGTCGCCCTGGGTGATCAAAACTTTTACGAGAAAAAAGGATTTTTTGCCTGGTGGTATCGGTACACATCACCACCCGATCCGGCGCTGGGCGCCACCTTCCAGCAGCGCGATCTCGTCCGCCGTGGGAGAATTGCTTCAGCGTGTATGCTTTTACTTGCAATAATTCTCGTTTTTGTCGCGTTCGTCGCCTATCTGGGTCCCAACAAACAGGTTGCAACGATTATCTACATCCTCTATCCCATGATCATCATTTGCATTTTTCTCAATCGCCAGGGCAAGGTCAATCTGGTGGGAATTTTGATGACCGTGGCCCTTGTCGGAAGCATGTGCCTGACATTATTTACGACAGCGGCAGGCCCCGGACTCGGCCCCAACGATAAAGACATCCTGTTTCTCCTGTTCTTTGCAGAACTTTTTGCGGCGGCGGTCCTACCAATTAACTATGTTTTCCTGGTTGCAGCCATCAATATCGGGATTAGCGTCTATATACTCACGTACGCGCATCATACCCCCGCCCTCAATGCAATTCTGGCAGTTGGGTATGCTTCAACCCTGTTCCGTTTAATGGAGGTTCACGTTATCGTTACCGGCGTCTTGTGGATTGTTATGAATAACAGTCGAATTGCTATCAAACGCGCAGACCGAGCCGAAGAGATGGCACGCTTGCAACGAGACCTGGCACAATTGTCCCAGGAAAAGGTTGGCGAGCAAGAAGCCCTGGAACACAGCATTAACCTGATTGCAGAAACGCATGTCCGCGCCTCCAATGGCGATCTGAACGCGCGCGTTGCGGTTGATACAGACAATACATTCATGCTCTGGCAAATCGCGGGACCGCTCAATAACCTGCTGGCACGTTATCAAAATTTACTTATGGAAATGCAGCAAAATGAGCAACTCATTCAAGTATTTCAGCAACTCATGGAGGCCAACCCTGAGCTTGCTCGCGTTGTGAGCATTGAAATGCAACGAATGCATTCATCTCATTCCGGCACGACCCACCAGACAAATCCTTTTTCATAGCTAGCTATTCGCTTCGCTGACCTGATCAGCCACCTCTTTAAACGTCAAGCATTTGGATCTAAGACTATACTGTCATATGTAGGCAGAGTGACTGGAGAAAACGTGGAAGAGGAAGAGTTTATTGAACGGAATCTATTTCGGGATGTTGACGGCCCTTTGTTATGGACTGGCCGATACCTTGAGTAGTATCACCGCCCGGAAGCTGGGCGTCAATCCCACAACGATCCTGGCACAGGCCGCTGGACTGATTATTTTAACGATCATTACGTTTGCAATTTTTAGTTTTGGCACGCCCTTTACCTTCCCTTCGCCCCGCCTGCTGCTGATCATCGACATCGGCGGCATCCTGCTTGGAGGATTGAGCGCCATCAGTTATCTGGCGCTGTATCGTGGACTGGCTCAGGGTCCCCTGGCGGTGGTCAGTCCACTTGTCTCGGCCCAGGGAATTATCACCCTCACGGCGGCCCTGATCTTTCTGAAGGAGTCTCTGGATCTGCCACAGGCTGGCCTGTTAGCGGTGACCTGCCTGGGAGTAATCCTGGCCTCAATTCCGACGCTACAAAGTACAGGGGAGAAGAAAAGCAAGTCGGGTCGCTCCGGAATTCTGGCGGCCCTGGTTGCGATGCTGGGCTTCGGACTGCTCAGCCTGGGCATCGGCATCCTGACACGCCTCATCGACGATTTGAGCGGTGTACTGCTGACACTATTATTGATCCGCTTAAGTTCGCTGCTCTTTCTGCTGATCTGGTATCTGTTCCAGCATGAGCCAGGCTTGAAACGGCGGGGCAATACCTGGCTCCTGCTGCTCGGCGTGCTGACGGGGATGATTGAGATGCTCGGACTGGTCACATTCAGTGCCGCAAGCATCTTTTCATCTATTGGGATTGCGGGTGTGCTTGCCTCAGCCTATGTACTGATCCCGATTCTCTGGGGCCTGCTGGCCTTTCG
>DASSXK010000611.1:0-10847 GCA_035703945.1 Ktedonobacteraceae bacterium
TCATCACCTGGAAGGCCGCCCCATAAGGATCAAAGCCGAG
Organism: Ktedonobacteraceae bacterium; assembly: GCA_035703945.1. GTDB lineage: Bacteria > Chloroflexota > Ktedonobacteria > Ktedonobacterales > Ktedonobacteraceae > DASSXK01. Next base: position 41 of record DASSXK010000611.1, read on the forward strand.
TGTGGAGAGCACATACCCAACACCGTAATACCAGAGTAACAACTGCACCAGGATCGGCGTACCCCGCACCACTTCGGTATAAACCATCGCCAGCCAACGCAGAGGCGCAAGCGGCGAAAGGCGTCCCAACGCGCCTAGAAAGCCGAAGATCACAGCCAACACCATGCTGACAAGCGAGATCACAATCGTTACAACGGCACCTTGCAACAATAAAGGCAAGAGCAAGGTAATTGTATCATGATAAGAATAAAGATAAGACACAAAGAAATAGAGCCCGGCAATCACCAACAGGTAAAACAGATAATCCAGCACCACCATCCAGGGGTGCGTATGGTGCCCTGGCATACCAATGCGCCATCGTCTAGAGACTGTCCCTTGCATCTGCTCATCTCCTCCTTTTCTAGCTATAAAGCGGCGCGTAAGCGATTTTCAAAGTGTCGTGCGACATAAGAAGTAGGCAGGCTCAAAACCAGGTAGAGCGCGATCGCCAGGGCATATAAGGGCAGAGGATTACTGCCATGGCGCGAGACCCAAAATGACAAAACCGCTGTCAACTCTGACCCGGAAATAACACTGACGATCGCCGAATCTTTCAGCATATAAATAAAATCATTCACAAAAGGGGGAATCATCAAAGGGATGGCCTGTGGTAAGACAATGCGCCTGAAGTTTTGCCCTGAAGTCAATCCCAGGGAAAACGCGGCCTCAGACTGGCCTTTACTGACTGAGAGGAAGCCAGCCCGAAAAATTTCTGCTTCATAGGCAGCATAGTTCAAAGCCAGCGTCACAATTCCCGCCACCCAGGGGTTGTCATATTGCGAAAGATTATATGTCACCAGCAGCGCCCCCACACCTGTATAGAGGATCAGTAACTGGACCAGGATAGGTGTGCTGCGCATAATCTCAATAAAGGTCCGAGCAGGAACTTTCAACCAGACAAATGTAGAATTACTCATCAAAGCCAGGAGCAATCCAAGACCCAACGCTAATGGGAATGACACAATACAATAGATCAAGGTATCCCGCGCTCCTGCCAGGAAAGCCGGAAACGCAGCTTGGATCAGATCCATCGACACAATCCTTTGAACTTACGGCGAGCATTGCCAATCATCAAAAAAGAGTTGATGCCGGCAAATCCTCTCACGCCTGAGAAGAAACAGAACTGGTGTAGAAGTCAGACCCGACCGATCTCACTCCTACACCAGTCAAATCATGAGAACAAGCTAGACGATTCCAATATCGGCTTGCTGATCGTTCCACATGCTCCAATCCTGATACACTTTCTTCAGCGAACCATCCTTCTTAATAACCGCCAGGGCCTGGTTCAGTTCAGACACAAGCACCTGAGCATTAGGATTGGCCTTATTCAAGCCAATGACATAGTTATCGGGGAAAAGCGGTTTGCCGATCAGCTTCAGCGCCTTGTTTGGTTTTCCACCAGGGCCGCTTCCCAAAACATAATAGGCCACAGGAGGCAGGTCAATCATGACCGCATCAATTTTACGTTGGGCAAGATCATCAAAAGGCAAGTTGGTGTCATACAGCTTGATCTTGATTTTGGAATCGGTGGCAAGGATATCGGCCGCTTTGTAGCCTGTCCCGGTACCAACGTTCAGTCCCTCCAGATCCTTCAGCGAAAGCGTGCTGTTTTGATCTTGACTTGTGAAGCGGGAATCATCAGCGCGCACGACTATCTGCTGACCATAGCGATAGTAGGGATCAGAAAATAGCTCGGTCTTCTGGCGATCCGATGTGATCTCCCAGCCATTAACGACCGCATCGAACTTGTTTGCCAGCAGAGCCTGCTCCAGTTGGCCATAATCGTTCTCAGCCTGCTGCTGCGTAATTCCCATTACCCGTGCGATTTGCTTGACGACATCAACCTCAAACCCTACGAGGTTAGAGGGATTTGTCGGATCTTTAAAAACATAGGGGGCGCCATCAACATAGTCAGAACCCCAGGAGAAGATACCAGGGGTCTTTAAGCCCTTGCTGGCAACCTTCGTTGCCCCCTGAGTACCCGTCGCGGCTGGAGTGGACACATTACCACCACAAGCCGCCAGGAAGGACTCCAGGGAGCCACTTACAGCTATCAGGCCTCCTGCCTGTCCGGCTCTTTTCAAAAATGTGCGTCGATCAAAACCTGGCTTCATGCATCATGCCTTTCTGAACTGATTGTAAATGAAAAGAAGCTCACTCAGGGAAGAGTCGAAAGAATCCGTTCAAGAAATACCTGCGTGCGCTTCTCTTTGGGCTGTCTAAATAATAACTCGGGGTCTCCCTGCTCTACGATTACCCCATCGGACATAAAAACGACGCGGTCGGAAACGTCGCGAGCAAATAACATTTCATGGGTCACAACAACCATTGTGCTGCCTTCATAGGCGAGGTCCTTCATGACCTTTAACACCTCACCCACCAACTCGGGGTCCAGCGAGGACGTTGGCTCATCAAACAGGAGGGCCTTTGGCTGCATCGCAAGGGCGCGTGCAATCGCCACACGTTGCTTCTGGCCGCCCGAAAGGCGATTGGGATAGACGTCGCGTTTCTCAGACAATCCCACTTTTGCCAGCAAACGTTCTGCCAGTGCCACCGCCTGCTCCTTTGGCAGCTTACGCACCAGCATTGGCCCCTCAATAATATTTTGCAGAACGGTCATATGCGGAAACAGGTTAAAGTTTTGAAAGACCATCCCCAGGTCGCGTCGAATTGGGATGAGTTGCTTGTTGGACCAGCGAGGATCAAGAACCTGTCCTTGAATTGAGATCTCACCGCTATCGGCTTTTTCCAAACCATTCAAGCAGCGAATCAATGTGCTTTTACCGGAGCCACTGGGCCCGATGAGAGCCACAACTTCACGCTTATGAACCTCAAAATCCACATTTATAAGCACATGTTTGTCGCCAAAATATTTGTTCAGGCCGGTGGCCTGGATAACAATCTCTTCCTGCACAGCATATGCTGATTCAGGCAAATTAGTAGAATTAGTAGTAGCGGAAGCGCCGTTTGCAATCGTCTGGTCGGAGTCCATTAAACACCCCCTTACGGTTTTCAGCGAGATTTGGACGGTAATCAACGCAGCACGTAAAGCAAGCAGCGATAATGCAAAAGCCCTTCATAAGCGTGCCAGAACGCCACCTCCTACAGCGCAGAAACGGAGCATCAAAGCCAACCATCGTTATCGTTCTGAGTTGCTCTGCAAGCCAATGCAAGCGGCGAGCTAACAGGTATGCCAGTAATATTACCGCAATTAGTATATGCAGCGAAATATGGGCTGTCAAGCATTCGTAGAAGCACGCCCGTTATACACGAATATCTGAAACAAACCTTGCTCTTTTGGAAAATCTTTTCAACCTTCACGGCAAAGAGAAAAGCCGGCAATTTTCAACCAAACAGTCCATTCTGCTGTAGAAGAGCGGCACCGTACATTATACTACGTAACTTGTGCAGATAATTTCACGTCGGAAGGCTGTGTACTTGCTTTTAGCAAGGCTGTTCTCTACTACTTTCAGATGAACAAGGAAAGGGCTGAATCATGCAAGTGGAGTAAATTGAACTGATATCATAAAGCAAGGACCCTGTGTAGACAAGACAAGATATCAGATCTTAAGCAGAGACAAATCCCTTACATTGAAACAGCGCCTTACCTTGCATTACACGTGGACCTTCGCCATTCAGTTCCAGAAAAAAACTTTTAATCGCCACCTCCAGATACATATGCCAGCAGAGCTTTCATGGGTGTACAAACTGAATCAAATTTGCCTTATTATTCGTGCCTGTAACAGGTCTGTGTCGCTCTATTTTCGGATTACAGAGCGGGCTTCTGTAAATACCATTCAAACTAAACGTGGTAAGAAAGCAAAGACGTTTTGTAGCGGAGGATTTTGTATGCATTCCGAGAAGGTAGCGATCATTATTCCTGCCCTGAATGAGGAAGATGCGATCCAGCATCTCCTGGCCGAACTTCCCCACGATTTTGCGGAATGGATCATCGTGGTCGATAACGGCAGCACCGATGCCACGGCCAGCGTCGCTCAGGCAGGAGGGGCAATTGTTGCCAGCCAGCCGATTCGGGGCTATGGAAGAGCCTGCTTAAAAGGATTCCAAACGGCAGCAGAGCTGGGGGCAGAGATTGTGATTTTTATGGACGGAGATGGGAGCGATGATCCCGCCGACCTGCCCCTGATGCTCACACCCCTCATCGAAAAACGAGCCGATCTGGTGATAGGTTCTCGTGTGAGTCAGCGAGCCGAACGGGGAGCAATCCCACCGCAGGCCCGCCTGGGAAACTGGCTTGTCAGCCGCCTGCTTCAGCTTATCTATCGGGCACCGCTACATGACATTGGTTCTTTCCGTGCACTTCACACGACAACACTGGAAGCGTTACATATGAACGAGATGACCTTCGGCTGGCCTGTCGAGATGCTCGTAAAAGCTGCCCGCGCTCACTATCGAATCGTCGAAAGGCCGATTCATTATCGGCGGCGTAGCCATGGTCAATCAAAAGTGGCGGGGACGGTCGTTGGTAGCATGAAAGCCGCCTACTATATGCTCCGCACGACGTTTCGGTATGTGGGATTGCGAGGTGAAAATGTCTGACAGCGCCCTGGTGATTATGGCCCGCTATCCTGAATCGGGGAAAACCAAAACACGACTGGCAAAATTGTATGGCAAGGCCGAGACAGCGCAGCTATACCAGGCTTTTCTGGCCGATCTGGCACACAAATTTGCCAACCAGGACTACACACTGACCTGGTCATATACTCCCCCGGAGGTCGATTTCGCAACGTTCGCCCAGACGCTCCTCCTGCAAGCATCTTCCGAGATGCGCTGTTTTCCACAGCAAGGCGAGGGATTGGGAGATCGGTTGCTGCGAGCCTTTCAGTGGACACAGGCCCAGGGCTTTCGTAAGACCATTCTAATTAGCTCGGATTCGCCACAGATCGAGCCAGAAATCATTCCACAGGCAAGTCAGGCCCTGGATGAGGTAGACGTCGTCCTTGGTCCGGCCGAAGATGGCGGTTACTATCTGATCGCAATGCGCCAGCCGCATGATCTATTTAGCGGCATTGTTATGAGTACCAGTAGCGTACTCGCTGAAACTATCGCTCTGGCTCAGCGCCAGAATTTGACTACACGCCTGCTGACACCCTGTTTTGATATCGATGAAATTCAGGATCTTCAGCGTCTGGTCGATTTGCTTCAATATAAACCTGAACTCGCGCCGTTAACTGCAAGCTTACTCGCAACCCAGCTTGAGAGTAAAAGGAGCTTCTTTTCTGATGACAACGATACCAGTAACAAAGGTCGCGCCCCTACCACGTTCGATCTATATCGAGCCGACCAGCCGCTGTAATGAACTTTGTCAGCAGTGCCCACGCACGCTGCTCACACGCGAGGATGATCGCGATCTAAAGTTTGAGGAGTTCGTCAAAATCGTAGAGCAGTTCCCGGTGCTTGATCGTGTCGTACTGCATGGTCTGGGTGAGCCACTTCTCAATAAAGAGCTCCCTCAGATGGTGAAATACCTCAAAGATCGCGGCACCTATGTGCTATTTAATTCCAATGGCACCCTGCTGAGCGCCAAACGTGGTCAGGCCCTGATCGACGCCGGTCTAGATGAATATCGCCTTTCGATGGATGGCTCCAACCGCGAGATGTATGCCTTTGTGCGCGGCGTAGATGCCTTTGATAAGATCTGGCGCAACATCCGGGCCTTTATCAAAATGCAAAAAGAGCAGGATGTGAAAAAGCCCGCCGTCTCGCTCTGGTTTACCGCGATGCGCGAAAACCTGCCTGACCTGCCAAAGCTGGTCGAGCTGGCCGCCGACGCCGGTGTGCCTGAGATCCATTTGCAGCGGTTCGTCTACTTTGAAAAAGGTCTTGCCACCTCAGAGCAGGCCCTTTTCCATCGTTCAACCCAGGAAGAGCTGGACATTGTCAGCCGCAGTGAAGAGCTTTGTAATCAGTTCGGTATCACCTTTAGCGCGGCTGGCGCGGCTACACCCATCCAAAGCCTCGTACGCGACTTTGGTGAGCGCCCGTGGTCCGGCTGCCAACGACCCTACAATCTGACCTATATCACATCCAGCGGCAACGTCCTTTCCTGCTGTTTCGCACCTTTTGGACATCGCAATGCCCGCGAATATCAGGAGCGCGTACTTGGAAACGTCTTCCAGGAGCCAATTGCTAAGATCTGGCATGGCGACCGCTACAATAACTTCCGCAGTGCCTTTGAAAGCAACCACCCAGCCGACCAGTGCTCCCAGTGTGGCCTAAACTGGAGCTACTAAGCCTGCTGCCTTGTTTCAGACACAAAAACGAACGCCCCCTCTGTGGTATAGACAGAGGGGGCGTTCGTTTTGAGCTTGCTTCAAACATATCTGAAGAGCGCCTCAATTAGAGAGCGCTTCCGAGGTAGCCAGGGCCTGGGCTTTACGGCGACGGTACAGGCGAATCATGGACGCATCCTGTTTAATCTCCCGCCTCAGGCGTGCAAAAAGCAACCAGCCAAGCAAAATAGCTTCCAGCGTGGCAGCGCCACAGGTCGCAAACGGAATAGCCAGAATCGCATTTTGACCAGTCAAAACGGTCAGGCCGAGAAAGATCATACCACAATGGAGTCCCAGCGAGAGCGCATTTGTGAACAGTGGCGTGCGTGCATCCTTCAAGGCATAAAAGCCCCTGACCAGCAGCTCATCCACGATCTGGCCCGGCAACAAGACACAGAAACCCAGCAGCGCCATAAAGGTCAGATCAGAGACGTGACTGGTAAATGCTCCATGCTGGAACAAGATACGAATTAAGGGACGTCCAATCAAGCACAGAAAAATCGTGGCCGGAATACTTAAGACCAGCGACCCAACAATCACCTTAATCACCGTCTGGCGCAGACGCACAAAGCGACGTGAAGCTGCCTGTAGGGACATCTGAGGCAGGATCGCCTGCGACAAGGCCTGGGCCAACAAGGAGAGTAACAATGCCACTAACATCTGAGCGTTATGTAAAGCAGCCAGGCTGGCCTGATCCGGCAGGTAGGAGGTCACAGCCGTATCGACAATAAAGCTGATGTAGACCAGCCCGATCGCCAGGGCATTCGGACCAAGCAGGCGCATAATATCGCGCAGGCCCTGGTGCTTTAAATCCCAGATAAAGCTATAGTGTGCCCCCTCTTTCAACAAGCCTGGCACCTGAATCGCCCCTTGAAAAATGGAGGCAACCAGCACGCCGATCGTTGGACCATAGATCCCAATCCCCGGAATATACACAGAGACAACCAGCCCAAGAATCAGGGCAATATTATAGAAGGCAATCGATAATGCTGGTAGGACAAACTGATGTTTGCTTGTAAGCACGGCGGTTGCAATCGTACTGAGGCCGAGAATCAACGGCTGTAACAGCAAGATCCGCGTCAGGGTGGTCGTCAGAGCTTGCTCAGAGGCAGGGTAGCCTGGGACAAGCAAATTATTAACGAAGGCTGGCGCAAAGATTTCACCAAGCAAAACCAGAACCGTCAACAACACAAACAGCACATTGAAAAGTAAGCTGGTTAATCGCCAGGCTTCTGCTTTACCATGCTCTTTTTCATACGACACAAAGGTCGGAATGAAAGCGTGGGTCAGGGCTCCTCCGGCAATCAGGTTAAACAGCGTATCGGGCAAACGTGAAGCAGCATAGTAGGCGTTCGCTTCGGGTCCAGCCCCAAACATAGCATTAAAAATACTCTGTCGAACCACACCAAATCCACGCGAGGTAATATATGCCACCATTAATAACAAAGCGGCCTCAGTGATACTGAAGCGACGCTCAGAAAAATTCTTACCAGGGAGAAAAGCTTGCCATCGAAAGCGAAAGAAGCCTCTATTCCATTTTCTCAGCACTTTCCAGGTATGTGCATTGGCAGCAGGTACTTCTTCCGAGTTCACAGGCAACTCTAGCGAAGGAACAGTCGTTGTCAAATCCCTATCTGGTTTCATTGGCTGGTGCGAGATATGCAGCTCCTTTAGTTTTAGGCGGTTTCAGTAGTGTTGGGCACCTGAAGGTCAACGTTGTGTGAATTATAACAGCCCAACTTACGTCTTTCCAGTGTTTTCGCAAAACATTCCAATTTGTTTCAGGCTTGATTCCTATATCGAGAGCGTATTTCTATATGCATTATTATATTCTTTATCAGACAAGCGTGGTAAAGCCGCTGAAGCGACGGTACTGCTCAAAGATCCCGTAGTATAGTCCAGGAGAATGGTACAAATTAAGCAGAATCAACCGACCAAACAGGGAATAGAATATAAGAAGTGATGTAGCCATAAAGTACCATACACGAAACGAATAGCAAAGCCATTCACTTCGCTGACTGAATGCGCTTGAGAAGTCAGGAGCATTGTTGCCCAAAGCGATCCAGGCTCACGCTTTCAAATGCTGCTGGCCTGGAAAGCATTCAGTAGGCACGAGAGCGCAGTTGGGAATTGCCTTGTAATAACAAAGCAAGGGTCTAGTGAAGGAAGGAGCAGGAATTCCGAAAAGAGCACAAAAAAAGAAGGCCACGGTTGTTTGTAGCCTTCTTAGACATTCTATCCTTAAAACGTCCCACATGGGAGCAATGTTTTATTACGCCTGGATGGTGCCACGTGGACGACGACGGCTAATCGATCCGCCTTTTCGTCCGGCAGCCTGAGCCTCTTCACTCGTCCATTTATGTGCTGTTCCAAGCGCATGTGCGGCCTTACCACCCTTGCTCGCAATTTCTTTTTTCTTATCTGAACTCATTGAAGCAAAACCGCGACCGCGACCTTTTTGTGCCTGCATTATGTATTCTCCTTTGTGTTTGAATTCCACTACACGTATCTGACAAAGTTCCTCAAACCCAACCGTTTGCGGTTCTTTTCTGGAATGCTTTTCCGCAAAGGACCTTCATGCTTCTTTTCAACCTGCTTCTTATCATTGCAGTTGCGCCCTAAAATGGACACTTCCTAAATCATAGAACCGGGACTAGTTATCTTTAATCGGATAGCAAATCCTGAAAGAGATAGCTGATCCTGAAAGCTTTCCGCAATCGCACTACTCTACCTTGTAACACTGCTTGCTTGCTATAAGGTAACATTATAGACGATATGTGCGCTATAAATTTGAAGTAAAGATAGAAGCATGTCTATTGAAATCGGCCTGGGTATTAGCAAAATGGACCACTTGATTTTCTATCAGTAGTTCTTTTTACTATCATATTAGGAGGATAACAGCCACATCAGTAGAGAACAAGTCAACAATAAAAAGGCTCAGCCTTCTTTAAGGTGAACTCAGTATTCTCTAAGGAAAAGATGAGCTTAGCTCAGGGAAACCGCAGGGTTGTTATTAGGATTTGAGGGTAAGTACTTTAATTCTGTCGACAATATCGTCAATCGCGAAAGGCTTCTCTAGCAGGGTGATGTCTAAGGTCTGAAGTTCTTCAGTATCGCTAAATGTGGCAGCCGTCGTTAAAATAATCGGTAGTGAGCTTAAATTAGCTTGATCTCTAAGTTGATGAATGACTTCTGTGCCCGAAACGGAGCCGGGTAGTCGCCAGTCGACAATCAGCAAATCAAGCGGGGTCGATGGTTTTGTCTGGGCATTGACAACCAGGGCATTCAGGCAATCTTCGGCAGTTGGAAAAATAATGACGGAATACCCTTCGTCCTGGAGCACGAGGCGAAGCATCTCCTGAATCGCGATGTCATCTTCTAGTAGGCCGATATGCATTGTCTCTTTTCCTTTTACCCATGTTTATCACGTATTTTTGAAATATTACAGACACTATAGCAAACTGCCTGATACTTAGCAAGAGTTAATCCGTCTATCAGGCTATTCAGATGTTGTTCTGATTATCTGTCAATCTTCAAGCCGTCTGCGGCGGCGTACTGGAAGGGTGGAAGGAAGTGACACAGCCTCCGCTCCTCCAGATCAGGGGTATTGCCACTGACAACCCTTCGTGCGCCCTGTGTCTCTGTTTCAGCTTCTTTGCAAAGGCCGTCTGCGGCGGCGTGGCAGGTGGAGGGAAAATCCTTATGTCAGACCGGCTGCTCAAGCATTGTCAGGGACGGGCCAATTGATTTTTTCGAGCGTGAGGGCATTGGCGTCCCCAGAGATAGTAGAGGTAAATGCGAGAGGCGAAGCTGCCTCGTCTGGGTGAATCGCGGGCAGCGTAAAAGTTATACTTGTTCCGCGTCCTTCCGCGCTTCGCAGAATCACGCCACCGCCCATTGCTTCAACCAGCCTGCGTGTAATATAGAGGCCGAGGCCGGTTCCCGGAACCTCCGTCGTCAAAGGATGCTCCAGCCGGCTAAACGGCTTGAAGAGTCGTGTTTGCTGATGACGAGCAATTCCTATGCCCTGATCTCGAACGGTGATATGCACCATTAAGGGGCTACGGGTTTTTCCAGGAAGGTTTTCGTTTTCCTCAGAAGGCTCTTTTAGTCCCTGAAAAGCACGCCGGGCGGAAACAATCACCTCGATCAGGCCGCCATTCGGAGAGTATTTGACGGCATTTTCGATAAGATTCGTAATAACCTGTTGCACGCGTTGCGCATCAGCCCAGATATGGGGAAGATCGGGAGCAAATGTACAACGAAAATGGAATTTCTCTTTCGTTTGTACACGTTCCCGTCCCTGAATAACCTGCACAATTCGCTGGCAAAGTTGCGTGATATTGATAGATGCCGGTCGTAGGGTCAAGCGACCACTCTGAATACGCGAGACATCTAACAGATCACTAATCAACACCTCCAGTTGACTTGTCTGCTCCATTATGATTTCCAGGTATTGTTGCTGACGGGCTGGA
>DASSXK010000684.1:0-4273 GCA_035703945.1 Ktedonobacteraceae bacterium
GTGCTATAAATAAAGTGAGCCATACCTGTAGCCCAACCAACAGGCGACATGGCTCACTCAAAGGAGTATCAGGCAGTAGCCAATCTATGGAATAAAAAGACAGGGAGGCGACAAGCAATGTCCAGTGAAGTAAGACATCCGCAGAACGTTTTCTCGGCGCTCACACAGGCCAGGGAAGGTCCGTTGCAGCGAGGCTCACACTCCTACGAACTGATGCGTCAATGTATCCATTGTGGCTTCTGCCTCCCAACCTGTCCAACCTACGCGGTCTTAGGCGTCGAAATGGATTCCCCACGTGGACGCATTTACCAGATGCAGGCCGTCGCAGAAGGTCGGATGGCCGTCTCTGATGATTTCATCGAACACATGAATTGTTGTCTGGGATGTCGAGCCTGCGAAACAGCCTGCCCATCCGGCGTACAGTATGGTAAGCTGATCGAGGCCGCCCGAGAACAGATTCAACTCGATCAAGCGCGGCCAGAGATCGTTCAACCCAAACCAGACATTATCAGCAATCAGGTCGTCGCGAACGAAAAAGTCACTCCCCCGGCCTTGCCGCAAACAATGCTCCGGCGCTTCTTCTTTGACTATATGCTGCCATCACGGCAACTGACCTCGCTGGTCTTCGCCGGGCTAAAGATCTATCAACGCAGCGGCCTCCAAAGTCTGGCCCGTCAAACAGGTCTGCTCGACCTTGCCAACAACCTCCCAACGCCATTCCAGGGCAAGTTGAAGCTGCCTGAGCAACTCATGCCAAAGGCTGGCGGTGCGCTTCTTCCCGCACGTCTGCCAGAAGTGACGCCTGCTCTGGGTAAGCGTCGTTACCGCGTTGGTTTTATCAGTGGCTGTATCATGGATCAAATCTTCCGCGACATCAACGACGCCACAATCCGTGTTTTGACAGCCAACGGTTGTGAGGTTATCACCCCGCCTCAGCAGTTGTGCTGTGGTGCCCTCCACGTCCATGCAGGCGAGGCCGAAGGAGGCCGGGAACTTGCTCGCAAGAATATTGATGTCTTCGCCAGCTACAACCTGGACGCCATCATTATCAATTCCGCTGGCTGCGGCTCAACCTTGAAAGAATACGATCATTTGCTGCGTGACGATCCTGACTATGCCGTCCGAGCCACAACATTCAGCGAAAAAATGCAGGATGTAAGTGAATTCCTAAACAATATCGAACTCAACACCGACATGGGTGAGCTCAATCGGACAGCCGCCTACCACGATGCCTGTCACCTGCTCCACGGGCAGAAGATCAAGCAGCAGCCACGCAATCTGCTCAAGCAGATCCCTGGTCTGCGGCTCGTCGATCTTAAAGAGGCCGATTGGTGTTGCGGAAGCGCTGGTATCTACAATATAACCAATCAAGAGATGGGAAATACCCTGTTGGAGCGTAAGATCAAGAACATCGCCGCGACCGGTGCCGAGGTGATCGCAACGGGAAATCCAGGCTGTATGATGCAAATCGCCCTGGGTGCCCGTGAGCGTAATCTTCCGCTTGATGTCGTTCATCCAGTTCAACTACTTGACGCCGCCTATCAGGCGGGAGGGAGGTATTCAGTGTCAGAGACACATGTAAAAGTTCAACGCTCGCGTACCCGCATCCTGGTCGTGAGTCTCGTGGCCGGTTTTCTACTGGGCACACTTCTGAAGCGCCCGCGCAAGAAATAGAACAAAAGACAGCTTACGAGCTCGCCGTATAAAACAGATTACAAACTAACCCAGATGAATATCATTGACTATAAGAAATTCTATCGTCAATGATATTCTTTCTTTAAAAGTAGTATTGGTTAGACCAGGAAAATCTTCTCCTGTGGATGTGAAAACCACTCACAACCAGAAGCCGTCACCAGGATCTCATCCTCCTGGCTGACATAGCCCCTCTCGGTCATGACACCCAGTTCAAGCGTAAAGATCGAGTTTTCTTCCAGCGCATAAAATGGTGTCTCGCCATAACGCGCCCAACGCGGACCCAGAACCGGCCCCCCATCGTGCGCATGCCGCCCAACACTATGCCCAAGTGCGTGCTGATATTCAGGATAGCCCGCTGCCACCAGATATGAGCGAGCAGCCTCATCAACCTGCCAACCCAATACACCTGGCTTCACCAGTGCCTTCCCCGCCTCAATCGCTCCCTTGACCGCCGCGAATGCCCGCAGGACGACCTCTGGTACCTCGTTCTCCCCTGGCTGACGCAGATACCACAAACGTTGAAGATCGGAGCAATATTCATTCAATCGAATCCCAAAATCAATACTCGCGATATAGCCAGGCTGAAATGCCAGTTCGCCCGGCTTGCCATGTCCAAAGAGGGTTTCAGGCCCGAACTTGACCCCCGGACATCCATCATAGGACCAGGCGGCCCCATACCCAAGACGCTGCATCTCGGCATGGAGATAATCGCTGGTCTCTCGCTCAGTCACGCCCGCATGCAGAAAGCCCCCAAGTTGCTGCAACAGGACCTCGGTCTTATCGACGGCTAACAGCATCCGTTCCAGTTCTCCAGGAGTCTTGCGTGTGCGCAGACGCGAAATCAGGGGAGCGGATGAAATAAAGCGTTCGGGATAAGGAGTTCCTGCCAGTGCCTCAACAAGTTGCAGATACATCCCATGCGTCAAGCCATCGGCCGCCACATCGCTGACAGCGTAGTTCAGAGCAATCTTAGCAGGGTCCAATCGTTTAAGCGTCTCTTGCAGTGCTGGCATCCAGCTTTCGGTATAGGTGGTAATATCAGTAAACAGACCGGCCTGACGCACCAGATCATCATCGTAGCGAGCCACAAGGGCAATCCGCTCGCCCGTCCTGGTCAGCAAAAAAGCCGCATGCCAGGTAACATCGTGGTTGAGAATCAATTTCGCGGCGGGATCGCTCTGCTCATCCGTCTCGCGCACAAAGGTCAGCCAGCAATCAATCTTCAACTCTTCTAAAATCTGGATCGCCTGGGTGATCTTCTCAGCATGCAAGGTTTCTATCCGACTCATGGTTACTCCTTCTCTACACAGTCCAATGATCATTCTCGTGCAGATAACGTAACACAATCTTTACCGACAGAGCAACTTCTATCCCAAACTCAATCACAAAAAATAGCCATCCTGCAATATACTTCTACAATATTGCAGGATGGCTATAAGAAACGCCAAAGGAAGCCTAGGGCTGTGCCTTATCCACATCCTTACGGGTGACTGTCACATAGGCGACAAAGCCGACGATCAAAACCGCCAGAACGAGGCTTACCCAGCCCGTACCAAGTCCAAACCCACTAAAGTCGCGTGGCTTACCCAGCCAGTCCGCGAAGGAGGCACCAAGCGGACGGGTTAAGATGTAAGCGATCCAGAAAGCCAGAATTTCGTTCATACCCAGCAGAAAATAGGCCAGAGCCGGAAGAGAGATCAACACAGCAAACAGCACGCCTGAGGCAAAGTAGCCCAGGTGCATGGTTGACGCTGTCATATCACCTGTCGCGGTACCGAGGGCGAAGGTCGTAATCACAGCCGCCCAGTAAAACAACTCGCGGCGGCGCGTATAGATACTGTGGATTGAGAGCGTTTTCTCGATCATATACCAGACCGCGAAGATGGCGATTAATGCTACTAAAAAGAAGCTGGCTGATACCAAATAGGGGACGTGAAAGACAATATGTAATACATCGGCAGCCATCGTGCCAAAGACAGCAACCATAGCCGCTGCCAGCCAGTATACCCAGGGTATATAGCGACGTACTGCGAACTGCAAGATCAGTGCCGCGACAAAACCCACTCCTCCAATAGCTACCGCGATAACCGGATCGATATGAGTCACCATGAAGTCAGAAGTCGTCTCACCCATTGCGGTGGTCAACAATTTAATAATCCAGAAGAAAATCGTCACTTCTGGAACCTTTTTCAAAGCCTGAAAATAGACGTTTTCCGAAATACCGGGCCTATCTGAAATAGAATTTGTCCCCGATTCGTATCGTGATACGGGATTTCTCATATGTGCTACTTCTCCTGAGAAAACAATAATGTCTGCTTATATTGATTTAATTTCTAGCATACAACCATTACAGGTCAATTAAATACATCACAAAGGTACAGAAGATCAATATGAAGCCTAGCACAATTTTCGATTCATTACAAAGCCAGGACAATTTATTTAGTACTGGTGGTAAAAAGAACACAACAAAAAACCCACCTTTCGATCTTCTTGCGAAGCGAAAGTGGGTTCAATGTTCACAACCGACACATTTCTGCTCAGATGTACCTTGATTTTGCCGAGAGCACACGCCTGATTC
>DASSXK010000721.1:0-4644 GCA_035703945.1 Ktedonobacteraceae bacterium
TGACTGATACCTCCGAATATCACTATCTCTCCTGGAAACATCTGGCCGATGATGAGGGTATCCCCTTCACGCACCAGGAGAATGATGACCATCTGCGTGGCGTCGGACGTAAAGAATCCTTGCAGTATCTACTCAAAGGCCGCCAGGTTACAGATGCCCAGTTCCAGGAAATGATGGAACGCAAGAACCGCTATTACCTCGAACTCGTCAAGGGCATGAGCCCCAAAGATCTCGTCGCTGGCGGGCGAGAACTGCTGCAAGAGATCCGCTCAGCCGGGATTAAAATCTCAATCGCCTCGGCCAGCAAAAATTGCCGTCTGGTCGTCGATAAACTCCAAATCACCGACCTTGTTGATACGATCGCGGACGGGAACAGTGTTGTGAATAGCAAACCTGTTCAAGATATTTTTGTTTATGCCGCCGGTCTTGTACAGGTACCAGTGACACAGTGCCTGGTTGTTGAAGATGCTGATGCCGGAGTCGAAGCCGCCAAAAACGGTGGCATGATGGCGCTCGGCATCGGCCCTAAAGAGCGCTTCCATCGAGCGGACAAAGTGCTGCCTGACATGGAAAATAAACGCTTGCAGGACCTCATCGGTTAAGCTACGATTGATTCCGTCGCCCAACTGCTTTAAAAACAATCGAATCAGGCAACCTGTGAAAGGAAAAATTTTAGTGAATCTTTGGCAAGTACGGGAAGAAAATTTTGATCCGAAGCTCATCAATACGCAGGAAACGATCTATAGTATTGGGAACGGATACTTCGGAACCCGAGGAGTATTTGAGGAGGGATTTCCTGAATCCAGGGTCGCGACCCTGCTCTACGGCGTCTTTGATAGTGTGCCGATCGGAAAAGAGGAGCTGGCAAACGTACCAGACTGGACCCCGATCAGACTCTTCGTCAACGGCGAACGCTTCCGCCTGGATCGGGGGAAGCTCCTGGACTATCAACGCGTCCTGGACATGACGACAGCAACCCTCACCCGAACGCTTCGCTGGGAAAGTCCCAATGGCCTACGCCTCAAGCTTGAGACCGAGCGCTTCGCCAGTCTGGACAACGAACACGCAGGTGTAATCAAGTATAATCTGACAATCGAAGAGGCCCCAACCAGCTCAGAGTGCGATGTCATGCTCATGGCAAGCATCAACACAGCGGTCGGTAATGAAAACCTGATGCACTGGGAGACAGCCGATCAGGGACATGAGGGAAAGATTAGCTGGCTGAGCAGTGTCACGCATAAAACCCAGGTTGAACTGGTCCAGAGCATGAGCTTCACAACTCCTTCAACAGCCTTCCAGACCGAGCTTTTCAGTTCCGACAATGCACCCGCCATCCGCTTGCAAGGCAAGCTAAAGGTCGGCGAAACCTTGACTACCGAAAAGCTCGTGCTGATGTATACCTCACGCGACGGAGATAATCCCCGAGGACGTGCCCTCCAGCAACACAAGGATCTGCTCAGCGGTGGCGAGCAAACAATGCCCTACGATGCTCTACATAAAAGCCACGTCGCCAAATGGGCAGAGTACTGGGAGGTCGCCGATGTCATCATCGAAGGCGACGAGAAAGCTCAGTGGGGCACCCGTTTCAGCGTCTACCAGCTACGCATCAGCAGCACGCCTAATGACAGTCGCTACAGTATCGCAGCCAAGGGCCTGACCGGTTTCGGCTATAAGGGACACATCTTCCACGACACCGAAATCTTTATGCTGCCCTTCTTCATCTATGTCTTCCCGGAAATCGCCCGCAATCTGCTGCTCTATCGCTACAATCTGCTAGCTGGAGCACGCGAGAAAGCGCAGCAAGGCGGCTTCGAGGGCGCACAGTATCCCTGGGAAAGCACATTGGACGGTCGCGAGGCCACGCCTGATGTCATCATTCACCCCGAAAGCCACGAGCTGATCCCGGTCTTGAATGGTCATATAGAACTGCACATCACCTCCAGTGTCGCCCACGCCTTCGCTGACTACTGGCGCGTCACCGGAGACGACCAATTCATGGTTGATTATGGTGCCGAGGTCCTGCTCAGCACAGCAACCTTCTGGGGCAGTCGAGCCGAGTTCCACCAGGAGAGCAACGATTATCAGATCAGAGACGTCATCGGACCCGACGAGTACCACGAGCACGTCAACAACAATGCCTTCACCAACTATATGGCTCGTCTGAATCTGCAAACTGCGCTCAACATCCTGGACTGGCTAAAAAAGAACAATGCCGCCAAAGCGCAAGAACTGATCAAGCAATTGAATCTCAACGACCAGCGCCTGGATCATTGGCGCGATGTAATTGCCAGAATGCACATTCCCCAGAATCCCGACACGAAGCTGTTCGAGCAATTTGACAGTTTCTTCAAGCTTGGTCGCCTGGACCGCGAGAAATACGAGCCACGCACAGAATCCTATCAGGGCATCCTTGGTATGAAAGCGATTCAGGACCTACAGATCGTGAAGCAGGCCGACGTCCTGATGCTGCTAACCGTCATCAAGGAACAGTTTGATCGCCAGACCAAACAAGTCAACTGGGACTATTACTATCCAATCACCGACCACGATTATGGTTCCTCGTTAACACCGGCTCTACACGCCATTCTAGGCAGCGAGTTGGGTCTGACAGATGTTGCCTACTCGCTCTTTATGAAGGGTGCGCTGGTGGACCTGGAGAACCTGCGTGGCAACACACCGGAAGGTATCCACGATGCCTGCGCGGGCGCGGTCTGGCAGGCCGTCGTGTTTGGCTTCGCTGGTCTGACGGTCCATGACGATGGCTATGTCACAAAGCCCGCCTGGCCCAAGAACTGGACTCGCATCAAATTCAACTTTAGTTATCAGGGCCAACGCCAGCACATCGATCTGCGCCGCGATCAATAAACAGCCTGGTCGATTAAACTTGAATCTGTAAATGGTTCAGGTGATTGATCTTTGCTGGTTAAGGTTAAAGGGGAGAAGGCAAATCTCATTATGGATCTGTCATCTCCCCCGCATTTTCTTTGAGATCAAATTTTCAGCGGATCAATTTTTCAGGCATAAGTGCTATCTACAGGGTTTAAGTGCAAGGCAACAAACAAACGGACCACATCAAATCTCTTAGTCAGAGGCCGCTTCTCCTTATGCAAGAAAAAGTTGGGGGAAAAGTGCTTGACAATTGGGCCATGGGGGTGTATTATACCACTCGTGATCAAGCAAGGCCGATCACAAGCCCGCATGGCGCATTCGTCTAGCGGCCTAGGACGCCGCCCTCTCAAGGCGGAGATCACGGGTTCGAATCCCGTATGCGCTACCATTTGGCCCCCTGAACCAGCCTCAGAAGCGGTTCGGGGGGCCACTCTTATCCCTCAGTACAGCCATTTGTACAGCCATTTTACAATAACCCTATTAAACTGGCACTAACACCCCCCCAGCATCGTCATCATCGTCGTCTTCCTCCTCTTCACTATCCCCTTCCAGAAATGTCTCGTTCATTTTCTTCATCGCGTCCTGGTGGATTGTCGGCATCACATGAGAATAGATATCCATTGTGATACTAATCTGACTATGACCTAAGATCTCCTATACAACCTTGGGATGCACACCACTGGATAAAAGCAACGTAGCAACACTAGAGCGCAGTGGGCGTCATTCCCTCTTTCGTCTTCAGCCAATAGTGGGACACGTGCAATTTGTTCACGTCCTCAATCTCAGCAAACACTTTTGACTCCATTGGGGTTACCTCCTTTGTCTCTCGATACGCCGCTTCTGCTTCTTTTCTTTTTCCTCCTGAAAAGGCTTACGTCGCCTTTTCGGAGATTGCGCCAACAGGTCTTTCAAGAGGAATCAATCACGGTCTCATGGTCCATCGGCGGCTACGAACCTGATGAAAGCGACTCACTGATAGAGCGTGGCTGAAATGGTTGTCCCAGAAAGGTTGAAGCAGCAGGCCAGACCAGAATGGTTTGATTGGTATGGGCACACTCCTTAGGAGAAAACTCGGACCTCGCGCTTTGCCACTTTGGCCGCTTGATAAGGTGTTCGCGAACAGTATCGTCATCACGTTATCATACATCGTTTTCTCACATTGGATATATTACGAGCAGAATGTTAGAATACAATAGTACAGAAAAATGATCTGTTTATATTTTCATCAGGAATACATGGATAGGCCAATAACACATTGAAGATCATAGGCATAATCTGGTGATTAGGATGAGTCATGCGGCCTGGCATTATTAAGTCGCAGTACAAGGGCAAGCGTCAATAATAGATTGAATATAACAATCACCCACAGAAGTACTGAACTCACAATAAGGCTGGCTTCCACAAATTTACGCTTCACTTGTATTTTGATCTGAATTATGAAAGGTGAGCAGATGTGGCAGTATGTCTATCTGATGCTCCGGCGGCAGCCTGGGAAAAGCGTGCTTGCGGGTAGTGGCTTTCTCCTGACGGCTTGCGCGTTGATCCTCTTGAGCACAACAACACAAACGACCATTTTACGGGCAAACGAGATTATCAGTCAGAACTGGCGCCCAACGTACGACCTGATTGTTTTACCCTCACAGGCGCGATCTTCTGCTGGCCAACAGATTCCAGCAGACGTGCTTACCGGAAATGGCGGAGGAATAAGCGTTCAGCAATATACACAAGTCAAGAATCTCGCGGGCATTGAGGTAG
>DASSXK010000759.1:0-2957 GCA_035703945.1 Ktedonobacteraceae bacterium
ACTGGCAATTGCGTTGCTCTGCAGCATTCCGGGCATTAGTCGACGAGCGGCTGAAGGGATTCTTGCCGAGATCGGTCTGGATATGACACGCTTTCCCTCTGCCGGGCACCTGGCCTCCTGGGCGGGCATGTGTCCTGGCAACAGCGAAAGCGCAGGCAAGCGGCTGTCGGGCAAGACACGCAAGGGCAGCCCCTGGCTGCGTGTCCTCCTCGTGGAAGCGGCCCACGCTGCCGCCCATACCAAGAACACCTACCTGTCGGCTCAATACCACCGTTTAGCCGCACGGCGTGGGAAGAAGAAGGCCATGGTGGCCGTCGGACATACCATTCTGGTCATGATCTACCACATGTTGCAGCAGAAGAAGTCCTACAAAGAGTTGGGAGGCAACTACTTCGACGAGCGAGAGCGACGCGACACCGAGAAACGGTTGGTGCGCCGCTTGGAAAATTTGGGCTATCATGTGGAACTCCAACCAGATACCCCCGCCGCGTGAACAGTATTTTTCAGAAGAGTTGACAGGACCATTGGAAGCGCCTCATTATTACGTTTTAAGCACAAATTTGCGGCGCTTGAGTACCCTCTTCAAATAAAATAATAGCTGTATTAGTAGATAATCACGGCACTTCCATAACTTGTATTTTGATAGATCCAGGCCGCATCAGACTCGGAAACATTGATGCAACCATGGCTACCATTATAGGCAAAATCCTGGTTGCCACCGCTATCTACATGCGGAAAGTTGGTGTGGAGACCGAAGTTGTTTCGCCAGGAGCTATCGTGAATGTAGTACCCTCCGTCGCGAAAGCCCATCGCATAGTTAATCTGGGTGTTTGGGTACCAGAAGGCCGATCCTTTTGGTTCGGAGGATTTAAAGATTGTGGGCGATTCACGCGCGAAGATCTGCCAGCTCCCCGGCGGCGTTGGGCGCTCAGACTGACCCGTTGTGACGGGAATCGACTTGAGTAGTTTCCCATCTCGATAGACGCGCATCATTTGCTCCAGCAGTGAGACCACGACGATTGTCCCGTTGACGCGATAATAACTGATGAGGTGCTTATCGGTGGCATGTGGCTGGTTGGCCGGGGTTCCATCTTGATAATCTGCTTCCATCGCTCGCAGGTTTTCGGTTGTGTTCTGGAGAAAAATGATCGCGGCTTCGTAATCGTCCCGGGTCTGCGCTGCTCGGACCATTGCATCGGCTTCGGCTCCGATACCATCCTGATCGTATTCGTAATCCAGTCGATATTTTTGTTGGCTATAGGGGTCCTGATATTGATGGCTATTTCCCCAATTTTTGACCTCCTGATGATACTGCTTCAGCATCTGATAAGCCTGCCCTCGAAGCAGTGGAAATTGGAACTCAGCCAGGTCGTTGTCGAGTCGAGATGAGATTTTCAGATAGTCGTGGAGGCTTCTGGCTCTATTAATATCCGCACGCTCCGTTTGTAGCTGCTGCTGGCCTGCGCTGACCTCCACTCCATATATCTTTGCCAGATTGATGTTTGAATCAAGCTGTTGCAGCTTGGTTGATACAACAAAAGGCAGGGCCTGCGTTGAGAGCACACGTGTCTCTTGCATCTGAGCATTAATGATAGCAAGCAGTTTGTAATAAGCCTCTGGGGTTGAAGCTTGCTGGAGGATTGTGAGGTCGTTTTGCAGTTCCAGGGCAAGAGAGTTCGTGTTGAGCTGGGAACTTGCAAGCTGTCCAATTGCTTGCTGCAAATTTGCCAGCTTGTCGTAGACGGGTCCCATCAGTGTGAGGGCCTGGCTGGCGCTCTGGGTATTGCTGCTGATACGTAAATAATCGCGTGGCGTTTTGGCTTGTGCCAGCAGTTTCTGATTGTAGATAAGCTGATTGGCAAAGTTTTGGGTTGCGCTAAAGCCCTGGCTCTGGCGTTTGGAAAGCAAGATCTCCATATTTTGTAGATTGAGTGAGGCCTGGTATTCAAGTTGTTGTGTGGATTGATATTCCAGACCCAGGACCTGGACCGCCAGTTTTTGATAGCGTTCATCCAGATTATGGTAATAGATTGTGGCTTGATTTGAGAAAAGAGCTACCGGGGCCCTTGTCTGGCTGAGCTGCGCTTCTTGCGCCTGAATGGTTGCTAGTTGTGTTTGAGGCACCCCGATATGTTGAGCGTTTGTCAGTAAGCTGTCGAGCTGATTTTTACTTTGATCGGCTTTCTGCTGCATAGGTATATTGCTACAGGCTGCGAGCGTGCAAAGCAGAAACGAGGCAAATGCGGCCGGCAGCAGCTTTTGAGATAGAGTTCTCCATTTAATAAAAGTACAGGCCATCAAAGTAGATCTTCCTCTTCGGGATAAGACGTAAAGTAGCGTATAAACAATAATTTTTAGGTGGGGTTATTCTATTTGATCCATATATTATATTACACGTACGGAGAGACTAAACGTAGCGTGTTTCCTCAAATCTATTTATAGATCAGTTTGTACCTTTATAAGCTCTGCTTTATTTACATGTAATGCCTTGACTAACGTTTAAAGTGCAAGTATATTTTTTATGTGTATTATACATGTGGTGCCATTGAAGTTTTTTCATTGCTCTTAGCATGTTATGTCTTTTTACGCCGAATACAGGGGTATCATGTGCCATGATACTCAGAAAGTGGGAATCAGGCACTCAATTATACCTACGACGCAAATGGGGACCTGACCACGATCAGTGGCTATTCTAACCTGTCGTTTACCTACAACGCGAAAAACCAGACCACTGCGATCGGCCCTGATGCGCTCACCTATAGTGGTGCAGAATTGGATGATAGCAAGAAATGCATGAAACGCTACTTTTTGTATCACGTCTCTCTTTAGGAATAGCCATAGCGATTGGAGGTGCCATAGGAGCGCTGATGGGATCGTCAATAGGATTTCACTATTGTAGTATTCAAATGTATCGTAAGTTCCATGAGAGATTTCCTGACCAGAGAGGCCTCTTTCTT
>DASSXK010000027.1:0-6013 GCA_035703945.1 Ktedonobacteraceae bacterium
GACACGCTGGCATATCACGTCTCAGGATCTGGATGAAGAGCTAGCAGCTATCCCTGGGGAAGAGGTTTTGGTGGCGATTATGGATACGTCTCCTAATCCCGATCGCGTCCTGAGTGCTGCCACGCGTCTGGATTTTCGCCACAATGATCTGCTCTGGCAGATGGCAAATGATCTACGCCATGAAAATGGTTCATTTGCTATCGAATATGATCGCTACCCTTTAACGGATGACATTATGACCGGTCGTGATCTCAAGTACGAGCCACGTTATTATCGGATGCCTGATCATGGCCTGTTTGTGGCGGGCCTGGTGCGGGATATTGCGCCCAATGTGCGTATCCGGCTGGTGCGAGTTTTAAATGATTTTGGTGGTGGCGATCTCTATACCTTGTATGCGGCCCTGAGTGATCTGGAGCGGGAGCTTGTGGCAGGCTCGATTGATAAGTTGGTGCTCAATTTTAGCCTGACGATTATGCCCGATATTCGACGCTTACCTTTCATTTGGCTGGAGGATCGCCAATGGCATAGCACACTTCTGCCGGGTGTACAACGTGTGCTTTCGCATATTGAGGATGGCCTACGCTTGTTGTTTGAGTGCCTGGCGGACTATGGCGTACTGATTGTGGCGGCGGCGGGCAATGATTCTGTCCTTGCCAATAAGCAGGGAAAGCAGCCGCGCCCACCAAGAGCGCCTGCCCGCTATGCCTCGACGCTGGCAGTGGCGGCCGTAAATAGCGATTTCTCGCCAGCACTTTTCGCGAATGCAGCTAATATCGTCCCGGAGGATAGCGGGGTCGCAACGTTAGGCGGAGATCTCTATGGATCGACGGATGCAAATGGATTGCCGGATGCCGTTCGGGGGCTCTATATCTCGTCGATGTTTCCAGGCGGGGAGCAAAATATGCAAGGGTGGGCGGATTGGAGTGGTTCATCTTTTTCTACGGCAATTATTAGCGGCTTAGGGGCGCAGTTGTTGTCCCGAGGATGGTCTGTCAGTCAGGTCCGGGCGCGTTTTTCGGCGACCGAATACCGTGCCGGACGCCTTTTTGGTGGTAGCCCGGCGGTTCCGCGTTTACTGGCGAATGTGGTGAGGGTTCGGCAGCGTTTTGGGCGCTAAACCTTACGCTTATTGAGCCTCTTGATTCATGAGAGTTCAGGATCATTGTCCTGCTTTTTTTCTCTGGACATCTTCTCTGGACTCTTTTCTCCTGACAATATCATTTATCCATTACAAAAAGTCCCTTTTGTAGCTACATTATGGTAAAATTATGTAACTATATATTTGAATTTAAATAACCTCAAGCATTACAAGTTGCCCCTTGCATAAGCGTAACGATAATTGTAAAACGTTTGACTTGAATTTTTCAGGAGCCTCTGCCAATGGCTCAAATCAATACAATCAAACCGACTACCCTTGTCCAGAAACCGGATAGTTCTGCTCTTTTGTATTGGAAAACCTGGCTCCAAAGAGCGGAGCTGCCTTTACTGGCATGTAGAGGATTCATCCCGTGGAGCACGGATGGGCCTACATGAGATTGAGAGCTCTTCCTGCTGTATAAGAACATCGAACTGACTACAACGTTGTAGGATTCCTTGAAACAGGGAAATGGGCCAATCGTAGATTGCAGCCCAAGAAGGGATTATTTGATGAAATGTAACCTTCGCAGCACTTATCTAGCGACTTCTTTACTTCTCCTTTTGTCGCTTGCGCTTTCAGGTTGTGGTGGTGGTAGCAATCAGTCGCCAACTCTCCACGTCTTAATAGGCTATAATACGGTCTACCCAAAACAGCAGCAGGCGTGGATGCAACAGATTTCCGACGAATTCAAGAAATCAACCGGTGCAACGATTGCCTGGGATACCTTCAATGGCTCCAGTGAAGAACAGACCAGAATACAGACCTCGATTGTCTCGGGGACTGGCCCAGATGTATTTAGCATGGGAACGACCTTTGTACCTACCGCTCAAGCGACGAAAGGCTTTACGACCCTGACTGATCAGGATTGGAATCAGGTCGGCGGCAAAGCCAGATTTTTCCAACAGCAACTCACGATGTCTGGAAAATCTCCTGATCAGACGATCGCAGTTCCGTTTGTTATGCGCCCCTTTGCCATGGCCTATAACAAGGATCTGTTCCAGAAGGCCGGCATTCAAGCTCCGCCTCAAACCTGGAGCGAGTTCGTTCAGGATGCCCAGAAGATGACAAACTCTGCGTCCGGTGTCTATGGTACCGAGATCGACCCATCGGATTCATTTGATACCTGGAAGATCTGGTGGATGTTTGCCAAACAGATGGGCGGGGATTTCCTCTCGGCTGACTATAAAACTGCCAAGTTGAACTCGCCAGAAGCAGTACAGGCTGTCCACTTCTGGTTTGATTGGGCTACGACGCATAAGATTGTTGATCCAAACTCAATGTCCTGGAAAGCAGCCAATGCCTTGCAGGCCTTTGCCAATGGGAAAGTTGGTATGCTGATGATGGTTACTTCGACAATCAGACCCACACTGAAGAAGTCGGCCATTGCAAATTCATATGCCTTCGCGCCAATGCCTTCGGTCCCTTACGGAATGCAGCAAAGGCCGGCGAATGGGGTGGCTGCCGAGACCATCGTTTCTGGTGATTCGCTCGCGGTCGCTTCATACTCAAATCAGAAAGATCTGGCGTTCAAATTTATCAATCTGGTGACAGACGCTCAGCACCAGATCCAGTATTCTTCGACCTTTGGTGATCTCCCGACAAATACGGATGCCGCGAACACTCTGGCCAGCCAAGACCCTCAGACAGCAGCCTTCGTGCAGGCCGAAAAGGGTGCCGTTCCAACACCCTTTACCGGTGTGTGGGGTCCGCTGGAGGTCGCACTGACTGGCGTGAGTGCAAAACTTGCGGGCGAGGTGGCAACCGGCCACTATGATCCCTCTCATATCAAGCCACTGCTTGACCAGGCCAACCAGCAGATTCAAGCTCAATTGCACTAAAGAATTGGTTTCTGCTTAGCGAAGCGAGACTCGTGTGCATCTACGCGAGTCTCGCAATCCTGGAGGTGACGATATGTCTATACAGCCTGTAGAATCTGCTTCATCGCTTACTCCTGCCATGAAGCCTGAGCGTGGTAAGCGTCGAGGCGGCGGAGATCGCCCAATCTGGCTGATGTGGCCAGGTATTCTCCTATTTATAGTGATCATCGGTATTCCCTTGTTGATTGCTGTCTATATCAGCTTCCTGAACCTTGATCAATATTCGTTGCGGAGCTGGCTTCAGGCACCCTGGGTCGGACTTGCGAATTATATGGCGGCCCTTTCTGGTGGCGAAACTGTGGTTGGTGCCTCGGCTCTTGTCTCACTTGGAATCAGCCTGGCTTTTTCGTTGCTGACGACCCTGCTCATTACGCCTATTGGGATACTGGCGGCACTTACAGTAAATACCAGCTATCGTGGCCGGGCCGTCGTTCGCGCTCTTTACTTGATTCCATATGTGATCCCGACCTTTGTGACGGCGCTTATCTGGCGCATGATGTTTTTGAATGGAACCGGTCTGGTTGATCGCTCCCTTGCTGCGGTACATCTGGCAAACGTGAATACCTACTGGTTGTTGGGACCAAACAGCTTCTGGGCGATGGTTATTGCTGATACGTGGGCCTCGTGGGCCTTCATTTATATTATGGTCCTGGCGGGCCTGCAATCGATTTCTCATGATATCTACGAATCTGCTGCCATCGATGGGGCAAACTCCTGGCAGAAGCTGACAAGGATCGTGTTGCCGCAATTGCGCCATATTTTAGGACTCGCCTTGTTGCTTTCGACATTGAATCACTTCAACAACTTTACGCTGCCGTTTGTGATGTTTGGAACCCCACCACCTGTGCAGGCCGATGTCCTGCCTCTCAATATCTATGTCTCTTCGTTCCAGCTTTTTAATTTTGGCCTGGGAGGGGCGATGTCAGTCATCACGCTCATTATCATGCTCATTCCCGGCTTTGTGTATATTCGAGCACTGCGCTTAGGGGAGGTGAGAGCGGCATGAGAAGACAAAGAGATCCGCAAGAAATTCTGTCGCCACCGCTGCGAATCGCCGTGACGATAATTCTGGCGATCCTGGTATTGGTACCTATCGCCTATACGTTCTTGCTGTCAGTCACCCCGGACACTGAGATTGGCACCGACATAGTGGTTCCGTCCCACTGGGCTTTTGACAATTATATCCAGATGTGGTCTACGGTCAATCTTGGGCAGGGTTTGCTAAATAGTATCATTATTGCGGGAACCGCCAGCGTTATCGCGGTGATTCTGGCCCTTGGGGCAGCATACATTATTACGAGGTTTCAGTTCCGTGGACGTCTGCCTTACCTCTACTTACTTGTTGGCTTGCAAACTGTTCCAAGCGTTATGCTCCTGCTTCCTCTTTTTGTGATGTTTGCTTCGATTCAGGCTGCCCTTCAGATCCAGTTTGTCGGCACCTATCAGGCGGTGATTATTACCTACCTGACCTTTGCACTGCCATTTGCGACCTGGCTGCTGGTCTCCTATCTTGGAAGCATCCCCCTGGAACTTGAGGAGGCGGCGCTCTGTGATGGAACGACACGCTTGCAGGCCCTCTGGAAAGTTATCGTGCCGCTGGCGCTTCCGGGGATGGTGGTCGCGCTGGTCTTTTCCTTTCTGACGGGTTGGAACGATGTGCTCTTTGCGAGCGTGCTGACGTCTCCTGAGACGCGTACACTCGCCGTCCAGTTGCAGGCTTTTAGTTCGGCTCAGGAAGGTGGAGCGCTGCCTTTGTATGGGCAGTTAATGGGTGCCTCTATCGTGAGCGCGTTTCCAGTGGTAATTTTGTATATGGTCTTCCAACGCTATCTGGTTGGAGGTTTGACTGCGGGAGGAGTCAAGGGATAATGTTTCAGGGCAGGTGATGCTGCTATTCTATGCTTGAGATGCAGGAAAGAGGGAGAGATGTCACAACGTTTTCATTATCCACTTGCCTTTTCTACGTTGGCTTGCCCGGATTGGTCCTGGGAGCTGATTGTGCAGAAAGCCGTTGAGTATGGCTACCAGGGATTGGAGTTGCGAGGGGTTGAGGGAGAGATGGACCTGACGAAGGCTGCTCCCTTCAGTGCTCAACGGCTGGCAGCGACAAAAAGCGAACTGAAGGAGCGTGGCCTGGCTGTTCCCTGTCTGGATACATCCTGCCGCTTTGATCAGGCGTCTGAGATCGGTAAGAATCTGGACGAGGGCCGACGCCATATCGATCTGGCGGTCGCGCTGGATGCGCCAGCTATTCGGGTTTTTGGCGATAGTATCCCTGATGCCCAATCGCGGGATGCGATCATCGAGCAGGTCATCCGGGGCTTACAGGTGCTGGCTCAACATGCCGAGGGTACACCTGTGCAGGTATTGCTCGAATCGCATGGCGACTTTGCTCGTGTGCAGAATCTGCTGGATGTGATTCAGGTCGTCAAGCATCCTAATGTGGGGATACTTTGGGATGTTCATCATCCCTATAGATTCTTCTCTGAGCCACTTGCGGAGACGTATGAAAAGCTCAAGGACTCGATTAAGCATGTACACTTGAAGAACTCGATTGTCACGGCAGATGGAGTCCGTTACTGCCTGATGGGGCAGGGGGATCTGCAAGTTAACGAGGTTCTACAATTGCTGTCGGGCGGACACTACAATGGCTGGATCTCGTTGGAGTGGGAGAAGCGCTGGCACCCCGAGATCGAGGAGCCCGAAGTGGCCTTGCCTGAATTTATCAGCGTCTTGCATAAGGCTGAGACGGAGCTGGCTAATCAGTAGCAAGCGGCTTGCTTGTCCTCCATTGTTCTTTGAGTACCTGCATGGCGGGACCGGCTTCGGTTGCTAGATCTTGCCAGCGACATTCGATGGAGATACGTTGATTGTAATTGGCCTGATGCAGGATCGCGAAGTAAGGACGCAGGTCTTCGCCATGCTTCCCAGGAGCCCCACGTTCTTGCTTTTCGGCGACATGAACATGTGAGAGGAGCGAGGACCAGGGGCGCAGATC
>DASSXK010000464.1:0-3774 GCA_035703945.1 Ktedonobacteraceae bacterium
AGCAAGAAAATTGCGCGATCGCGCAGTCCCTTGACGGTATTGGTTGGAATCACAGCGAAGAAACTATCCAGCTCCTCATCGCTAAAGGCTCGATAGGCGCGGTCGGGTCGGCCATGCCTCAGACCAAGCGTTGGCGGCGGAGTCTGTAAGAGCACGTTAGACCTTCCATCCGGACCAGTGAGCGTAAAAGCCGCAGCAAAGCTATAAAAAGAAGAGAGAATGGAGAGCCGTTGATTGATTGTGGCCGTTGAGGGGGCTTTTCCCGCATTGCGCGATGAGGCAGACGGTCGATGCAGAAAGTCTTCGACATCTTCGCGAGTATAATCTTCTGGATGTTTCGCTGGACCGCCATGGGCACTACTGGTGAAGAAGGCCTCCAGGGTACGTTGATAGGCTCGAATGGTATGCTCACTCCGGCTCTGTTCATATAATTGTTGCAGGAACCGCGTCAGGCAGCGATCCCAGGCAGCGACATCGGGACCAACTCCTGGTAGAGAGGGAATCTGGCCATTAAAGTTACTATTGTTCTCCTCAGAGCGTATGATTTGCTTATCCATTAAATAAAGAGCCTTTTCCAGTTTTTCAATCGTGAAAAGAATAAGAAAAGGATCAGTGAATCCTTTCCTGCATCTGCTATTTTAGCGCTTCTCTGAATGTGTCTGCAAGCCCTTGCTTCCCAATTGTCTGGTAGAAATGTAACCCAGACAGAATAAATTCGTTATTGCAAAAAAATTGCAATTACTTTTTTTTGGTGGTATGCTTGAAAAAGATCTGAATCTCAATTCTACTGTAAGGCGATATTACAACAAAGAAGCGTCACACAAAACTAATTCGGTACTGTTCGAGTAAGTGTATTCGTGCCCCAAAAGATCGATAACTGTCAATGTATACTTGCTCCTCGATACTATCTGGCTGCGGCCATAGGCGGAGAGATGAAATGCTTGCTAATATTTCGCGCGTTTTGAACGATGGATCGCAAGATCTACGTGGAAGAGTCATTGGAATCTATTCTTTCCTGATTGGTTTCAATATACTCATCTGGATTGTCGCGTTGCTGTCCTTTACGCGCTTTCCAATGCTGATTGGAACGGCACTGATAGCCTATACCTTTGGTTTGCGTCATGCCGTTGATGCCGATCATATTTCAGCGATTGATAATGTCACGCGTAAGTTGATGCAAGAGAATAAACGTCCGATCGCCGTTGGTTTCTTCTTTTCGCTGGGTCACTCGACAATCGTGGTGGCGCTCTCGATCGGCATTGCGATTGCAGCAGCCTTTGTGGGCACTGCGATCCCCGGTCTGAAGCAGGCGGGTGGTATCATTGGCACAAGTGTCTCGGCTCTCTTCCTGTTTGTGATTGCAATCATCAACTTGCTGATCCTTTGGGAGATTTTTCAGCAGTTCCGCATTGTCAGCAATGGCGGGACCTATGATGAAGAGACGATTGAGGAATTCTTAAACAAGCGTGGCCTGATGGGTCGCTTCTTCAGTCCGATGTTCAAGATCATCACCAAAAGCTGGCATATGTATCCCCTGGGCGTATTGTTTGGCCTGGGATTTGATACTGCGACAGAAGTCGGGCTACTTGGTATCTCAGCGTCGGCGGCCGGCAAAGGATTTCCAGCCTATGAGATTCTGATTTTCCCTCTGCTCTTTATGGCGGGAATGTGTCTGATCGATACGACCGATGGCATTATGATGCTGGGAGCCTATGGCTGGGCATTTGTGAAGCCGGTGCGCAAGCTCTATTACAACATGAATATCACGCTGGTCTCGGCCCTGGTTGCGCTCGTGGTTGGTGGCATCGAGGCTCTGAGCTTGATCGGGTCACAGTTGAATTTGAGCGGCTTCTTCTGGGATACGCTTACCAATCTCAGCAGTAACTTTGGGGTTCTGGGGTATGTGATTATTGGCATCTTCGGGCTGAGCTGGCTATTTTCAACCTTGATCTATAAATTCAAGAAATATGATGAACTGGATGTTAAGATTGCTCGTAAATCAGTTCCAGTAAATATGCAAGAGATTACACCATTCGATGCTGAGAGGGCACTTCAACCAACCGGCACAGATAACTAAATTCGTCAACCCTCACAAAAAAAGCGGACTCAGGAGACTTCACCCTGGGTCCGCTTTTTTGTTTATTTTGTGAGCAGAGATGCTGAATAGGTATGGACGAAATCGATCAACAGGCGAACATTTTCAATCGGGGTAGTCGGGAGAATACCGTGTCCGAGGTTGAAAATGTGACCAGGACGACCAGCGACCTGGTCAAGCACATATTGAGCGCGCTTCTCTAACTGCGGCCAGGGGGCGAACAGCGTAACAGGGTCCAGATTGCCTTGAACTGCGACGGAGTTGCCAAGCAGATTCCAGGCCGTTCCCAGGTCGATATGCCAGTCAACGCCGATTACATCGCCGCCTGCCTCCTGGATCAGGTTCAACATGCCGCTGGTGGTCGTGCCAAAATGGATAATTGGTACTCCCCCCTGACGAGCAATCTCAATGGCATGTTTGCTATGTGGGAGGACATACTCCCGATAATCCACCGGACTGAGGGTGCCAACCCAGCTATCGAAGAGCTGAAGGGCCTGGGCGCCCGCCGCTACCTGAGCCAAAAGGTAATTGCCGACGACCTCGCTCAATTTCTCCATCAGGCGATGCCAGGCGGCCGGGTCGCTCATCATGAGCCCTTTGGCATAGAGGTAGTTGCGGCTGCTACCGCCCTCGATTGCGTATGAGGCCAGGGTAAATGGCGCACCGCTAAAACCAATTAAGGGGATATTGCGTTTATCCAGTTCTTGGCGAGCCAGCTTAATTGCCTCCAGCGTAAACGACAGGCTTTCGCGTGGATCGGGAACGCGCAGGGCCGCGATATCGGCGGCGGAACGAATTGGATTGTGGATTGTCGGCCCCTCGCCTTTGGTGAAGCTCAGATCCAGACCCATCCCCTCCAGCGGAGGCAAGATATCGGCAAAAATAATCGCGGCATCCAGATCAAAGGCTTTGATGGGTTGCATCGTCACTGCGCAAGCCAGTTCCGGGGTCTTAATGATTTCCAGAATGCCATATTTCTCGCGTAACTGGCGATATTCGATCATATAGCGACCGGCCTGTCGCATTAGCCAGATGGGGGTGGCATCAACCGCTTCGCGTCGGCAGGCCCGTAAAAATCGACCATCCAGGGTAGGAGGGCGTGTTGTTTGTATCGTTGATGGTGGTGTTTCCATAGAATATATGCTCCGTTTCTTGTTCCTCCTGCCAAAGAGGGATGTGCCCTATTGTACCTTCTGGCCGTCCATTTGTATAGCGAATCCAGCCTGGACAGGTAGGACTATTTCTGCATTGACAGAATTCAAGATACTATGCTACTATTCATCGCATGAATATGCAAGAAACGTTACAGGCCAGGAAGCGGCTGGATGCCCAGTGGTTTGTATTCGCCTCCCTCATTCAAACAGCCATCTTCGCCGCGTAAGGACAGACGCCGGGCTTACGTGGCAGTACATGGCGCATTGCTTGTAACGCTCTTCTCTAGGTAAGAGAAAGAGCCGTTGCCTCTATGCTTCTCTCTTGCATTCTTCCCCTTTCTCGGTGTTTGTCGTTGGACACGTTGACTGACGTGGCAGCTCGACAAATGCCTTCTTCTCACAAATGTTGTCAGGTCTCTCCTTCTGCGCGTGTCCGCGATGTCTTTATCGTTCCACCTATTCGCGAGCGAACATGTTCTTACAGGAGATCCAAATATGTCGCAAAAGCCTCAGACTGAGCGTTCA
>DASSXK010000323.1:0-8486 GCA_035703945.1 Ktedonobacteraceae bacterium
TGGAGAGGCCCGCCGCGATCAGGCGCAAGACATCCAGTTCGCGGTCACTGAGGTCAGTAAACAGGTTGGGGGTATCGCTTCTGGCACCACGAATCTCCTGAACGACACGCGAGGCAACACGCGGATGCAGAACCGATTCACCCTGCGCGGCCTTGCGGATTATATCTGCCAGCTCCATCGCGCCAACATCTTTCAAGACATACGATAGTGCACCCGCCCGTAGAGCCGGAAATATATATTCATCGTCATGATAAGAGGTCAGAACAATAATTTGTGAGCGCGGGCTGATCTGTTTTACCTGACGCGTGGCCTCTACGCCACCCATCCCGGGCATCACCAGATCCATCAAGATAACATCTGGAGCCAGGTTCTTCGCGAGAGTCACTGCTTCCTCGCCCGAAGAGCCTTCACTCACTACTGTCAGATCTGGTTGTAATTCGAGGAACGTGCGTATTCCCTGTCGTACAATCGCGTGATCATCAATCAATAAGATCGAAATCTTTTCTGTCATTTCCGCCTCATCTTATGAGTAAGTTTTAAACTTTCAGGAGACGCAAGAGCGCCGTTGCGAAGTGTCTTTCAAGAGCTTAGTTGTTAACCGGAATTTGGATGGACCCTCCTATACCCAGACGTTTACAATGCGCAATTATTGAGGTTCCACCGCCAGGATTGCTTTCAATTCTGGCCTCACCTCCAAATGCCCGCATCCGTTCTTGCATGGATAGCAAACCCACACCTGGACTTGTGGGAGCATCAGAGTGGAAACCCTGCCCATTATCAATGATAGAGAGTGTGACGATCTCCTCTGTAATAACCAGATCTACCTGGACAAGCTGGGCTTTGCTATGACGAGCTACGTTCGAGAGCGCTTCCTGCGCTACCCTGAATAATGCCTCCTCGACCGCCAGAGGAAGTGGTAGCGTTCCCTCAATTCGTACATTCGCGACGATATCGGTTTGCCCGGCCCAACTGGTTGTCAGATTCCTTAAAGCGGCTGATAGACCCTTTCCTTCCAGTGCGACCGGACGCAGTTCTCGAATAAGCGAGGTCAGTTCCTGCTGGGCCTGGTGGGCAAGCTTATCCGCCTCATCCAATCGCTTATCGGCGGCATCGGCATCGTTTCTGAGCAAGAACTTTGCCGCCCCAATCTGCATTGAGATCGCAAAGACCTGTTGTTTTATGCTATCGTGGAGATCACGTGCCAGGCGATTACGCTCTTCAAGCATTGCCAGCTTTTGCCGGGCCTGAAGCAGATTTTGCAACTGGGAGGCCATCTGATTGAGTTGGCGCATTGCCTGTCCCAGTTCATCCTCTGAGGGATCATACATTGCGGCACTCAGGTCTCCCTTGCCCCACCAATCCACGACCGTCGAGAGGCCTTTCAGACGATTTGTGAAATTTCGGGCCGTAATATAGCCTGAAATAAGGCCAGTTACAGCGGCAACAATCGAAATGAATATCGCGCTCAGTAGCAGAAACTGAAGAAAACTTATGATCAGTTGGAAATCATCTGGAGGAACCAGATCCATCACAAGCGCACCAGCGATACTTCCATCTTTCCTTACGATTGAAGCGCTTGCGATCAAAGAGTGATCCGGGGCAACATCAATTTTACTTGTGATTCCCCTCGTGCCATGCAGGACCGCTTGCAGATCTGCGCCGTTTTTGACAGGAAGTTGCGCTTGCATCGGGGTATTGATCGGCAGGCTATGACTGCCAACCGATGCCAGGATTTGGCCCTGCGTGTCGACAACTGCAAGAAAAACGGGCCGGGAAAAATTAAATGGACCCTGCTTGCCTGCGAAATTATCGTTTTCCGATTGCAGCCAGGCTGATAGCTCTGCTCGATCCGGTTGGTTGTGGATAAAGTAAGGTGGACCCTGAAGGGCTTCTTGCTTGAGTACATTCAAGGCAAAGTAGGAGACATAGAAGGTGGAGATTCCCAATGCCAATCCGATAACAAATATCTCAACGAGCAGCAGCGTAACAACTGTCGTGATTGCATAGGTCAGGGTCAGTTTTCCTCGCAGGCGGCGAAAAGGCCGGGAAAAATTCCTCTTTATCATTGTTGTTCTCTCCCTGATCAGTAGAGGACAAAGCTACAGTTCAGTATAACATACAAGCGAGGTGGTGGGATCAGAAAGAGCCTTTATCCCACCACCTCATTGAAACATGGAGCCTATTCGTATCTTAGAACTTCTAAGGGGCGAACACGAACTGCCTGCCAGGATACAGAGACTGCCGTAAGAATTGCCAGCAAGGCTGCTCCAACAATCAGTGTGATTACAATCCAGGGGGCAACGCTCAGGCTAAGATTGAAGAGGAGATGCCCGGCCAGTGTCACCCCACCGAGGGCCAGGAGCATTGCCAGGAAGGCCCCAACTGCTCCAATAATCCCATTTTCGATCACGACTTCGCGTAAAACGGTGCCGCTGGTGTAGCCGACCGACTTCAAGATGCCCATCTCTCGTCTACGCTCCAACATTGCCAGGGCCACAGAGTTCGCGATAATGATGACACCAGCGATCATTGAAAGGGAGGCGATTGCAATCAGTACATCTACAAAGCTGTTTAATTGCTGAGCGAAGCCTGCCCCAAGATCGGCGTCGTTGACAATTGAGGCATTTGGGGCAATCCGTCCGATCGCATCCAGTCCTTGATTGAGTTTGGCGGTATCAACCTTCATATAGGTGACGGCGGAGGCCCCAGTTTTTGCTGGACTCAATCCATTCACAAGTTCCTCCGATGTAAGCACCATGCCAACATGGCTCACGCTGATCGCTCCAGTATAAATCCCAACGATTTTTGCGACTTTCTGTGTCTGTCCATCGAGACTGGCATAGGTGATGGTATCGCCTGGTTTCAAATTCAGCCCATCGGAACCGCTGCTGGTCAACTGGTCTATAACCACAATATTGTTTGTGCCCGCATCGCTGGCATTCAGATTGCGTCCCGATGACATCGTCAATGTTGGGACCGTCGATGATAAATTGTATCCCTCTATCGTCCCCATGAACTTGAGCGCCTCTTGTTGATGCGAGGCTGTGATATTCGCCTGCACCTGTTGGAGAGGTACACCATTAATTGCAACCGGGACTGCCTGGGTTAAGACATCTCGCGTAGCCTTTGAAAGGCCTGGTATTGTTTTGATCTGCGCCTGCAAGTTTTGTGAATCCGTGCCGGTGGTGATGGCCGACATGTTATATTCACCGGTTGCAAATGCGACATTTATCTGGCTCAGGAGTCCTTGTCCAAGCGCAACGATCAGTCCAATCGAGAAGATTCCGATAAAGAGGGCAACCATCGTGGTTGTCATCCGTGTACGCCGCCTTCCCAGATTGCGCAGGGCCATTTTCATGCTGACCTTCCAGGTCGTTGACATAAAGGCCAACGCCGTTGCAAGCAAAACCACGATCAGCAGGATAATGCCGAATACGGGGAGGACCAGGTAGAGTGCGACCGAAGCCAGAACTCCAACCAGGACCAGCAGCAGGTACGGAATGTTGAAATGTTCTGGAACCGGTAGTTTACTGATGATCAGGATGATCAGACTAAAGAGCAGGCCGATGACCAGCAGGAAGGCAAATGCTCCATATACTACTTCAACGCCAGTCAAGATGTTGTTTTGCAGAATGATAATCGCCAGTCCACAGAACAGCAGGGAGAAGATGACCAGCAGGGCCAGCGTTAAAATGGTGCTGCCAACGCTTCTGTGCTCGGTGATCTCACGCACCACGTTCAGCGGGCGAATATTCGCGGCCTGTACAATGGGCATCAACCCAAAGATCAGGGCGCTTCCAAGGCCAATCGCAATCCCACCAACGAGTATCCAGGGATTAATCGCAAAGAGTACCGCGCTGCCCGAAAGATTGGTCAGCAGGAAACTTACGATCGAGCTGACACCGATTGCCGCCGCCGAGCCAATCACACCGCCCGCCAGACCCAGCAAGCTCGCTTCAAGTCCAAAGAGGATATAGAGATCAAGACGCCGATAGCCTGTGGTCTTGAGGGTCGCAATCTCTAACTTGCGCCGTGAGAGCAACACCTGCATCGTATTGATGATACCTACGCCACCGATCAAGAGCGCAATCAAACCAGCGATTTCCATGAAGAGCGTGAGATTATCAACGGTTGCCTGCTGCGAGCTCAACACATCGGCAACGGTCTGGGTCGCTGCGACCGGGAATTGCAGCTTGATCGCCTTTGTCGCGGTGGTCGTATGGCTGGCATCCGGTGTGGTTATATTGATGCCGCTATAGACCACTGGCTCGCTGGGGGCCGCTGCCTGGTAATCCGCATTTGAGACAAAGAGCAGATTTCCCACCTGGGAGAAGCCCCCGGAATTGGCAATCACACCGGCGATTGTCACATGCAACGTGCGACCCGTGCCATTGATAGCCTTAACATAAACATCGAGGTTATCCCCAACTTTTTTGGCATAACGATCGATAAAGCCCTGTGTCACCACCACGCGGTTATTTGCCAGTATATCCGAGAGCTTACCATTGCTCGGTGAGACGAACGTTGGTGGGGTCACGAGCGGATAGTGCGTTGGATCAACAGCCTCCACATTAAAGGCCTGGAATGAGGGTGTGGTCGAGGTCAGACCGGCGCTGACCTGCTCGATTGTCGTATAGTTTGTGATTGTCCCATTGTCCCTAAGTTGATTAAAGAAGGCCAGATCGCTTTCGCGAATGGGCGCATATTGGGTGCTGACGGAAATGTCGCCACCATTTGCATCGCGCACATTGGAGGTCAACGAGTTCTGAAGCATATAACCTACAAGTTGCAGGGCTACAATAGACATCACGCCAATCGCGATACAGAAGATTGCCAGGACCGTGCGCTGGCCGCCACGCAGCAGCGAACGGGAGGTGTAATTGAAGTACATCGAAGCTTTCATGCCAGTCTTCCTCTCTGAGTCTATCTAACTCCAACTTATTGGGTAATCACACCTCTGGAGTGATCCAGTGCCGCGATTTGACCGTCTACAATCCGAATAGCGTAGTCAGCGTGCGAGGCCACGACGGGATCATGCGTCGCGATAATAAAGGTCTTGCCGGTCTGCTGGCGCAGCTCACGAATCAGGTTGAGGACATTCTCGCCATTTTTGGCGTCCAGATTGCCTGTTGGCTCATCGGCAATTACAAAGGCCGGATCGGTTGCCAGCGCCCGAGCGATTGCGACGCGCTGCTGCTCTCCACCAGACATCTGATTGGGTCGATGGTTGAGGCGATGCGTCAGACCCACCAGACCTAGCAACTCCCTCGATCGCTCGGAAGGAGAGCCTTTGTGCTTGCCAACATACAGGGGAACCTCAACGTTTTCCTGCGCCGTCAACGTTGGGATAAGATTGAAGGCTTGGAAGACCATCCCAATTTTGTTATTGCGGACAACTGCCAGGCGGCCTTCCGACATCCGTGTAATATCGACGCCATCGATCAGAACCTGCCCGGTGGTTGGATTATCCAGGCCAGCGATAATGCCCAGCAGCGTGCTTTTGCCTGATCCAGAGGGTCCAACAATCGAAACAAATTCCCCGCTTTTAATCTGGAAATTAATCCCTTTGAGGATCTCGATGCGCTCGTGTCCTAGTGGCAGGCTCTTGGTGATTTCACGCACATCCATGACGACCTTATCGTTAGTAGCTTGAATCTGTGTTGTGCCATTTGTCTCATTTCTCATTGTTTTGCTCCTTTTTGCGATTGCTTTTTTGATGGATAAGTTCTGCTTGATCAACTGCCCAAAGCTTAAATCAGAAGCAACATTTGAGGATGCGACTGGAGACGTGTTTGAAACGAGACTTTAGTCGGGGAGAAACAGGTTGACTTCAGTGCCTGCTTCGTTTATATATACTGAACAAATACGATTTATGTTTATTGTGCCAACATGCAAAGGATGAACACGTATGCGAACAGCCAAACAGCCTGAGAGCGATCAGGTCTGGTCAGTTGAAATGCATGGCATTGATGCAATCGATTCTCAGGAACGTCATGGGAATCCATTCGAGCTATTTTGGGTCTGGTTTTCTAGCAATATCAGTATTCTGGGAGTTATCTATGGGGCAAGTTATCTGACGGGGAATGGGCTGAACCTGTGGCAGAGCCTGGTGATTGGGTTGGTTGCAACGGCGGTATCATTTGTGTTTGTTGGTCTTTTAAGCATTCCCGGTGTCTGGGGTGGGGCACCGATGCTGACACTTTCGCGGGCCGTTTTCGGAACACGCGGAAATTTTGGTCCGACGTTGGTGAGTTGGATTAGCCTGGTTGGTTGGGAAACGATTCTGGTAATTGCCTCGACCGAAGCAATGCTGGAACTGTTGCAAGTATTGCAGATCCAGACAAACCCTTTCTGGACGGTTGTGTGTATTCTGGCCCTGTCGGCGGCGGTGGTCGCTTGTGGCTACGTGGGACATGCGACGCTCGTCTGGTTGCAGCGGGCCGCGACATGGGTGTTTGGTATTCTGACAATTGTTATTATCGCCTTTATTATTCCTCAAACGAACTGGCATAAACTTCTTATCCAGCCAGGAGCCTCCTGGAATACAGGCGTGATAACGTCTATTGTGATTGTGATGGCGGCAACTGGCATTGGCTGGATCAATGTTGGTGCGGATTACGCTCGCTACCTCCCACATAAGAGTTCTGGGCGAGCAATCACGTTCTGGACGGTGCTTGGTGGCACGCTTCCTCTGTATCTCTTGATGATTGTTGGGGTTCTGCTCGCTTCCTTCAAGGCGGATACGTTGACTGCCAGCGATTCGTTTGCCCCGCTGCGCGAGGCACTGCCAGGCTGGCTGGCGATTCCTTACCTGCTAACGGCTATCGGTGGTTTGCTGGCCGGGGCGGCGCTCGATATCTACTCCTCTGGCCTCAATCTGCTGGCCCTGGGGATTCGTGTCAAACGACAATATGCGGTTCTGATTGATGGTGTCCTGATGATCATTGGCTCTCTCTATGTGCTTTTGATCCGCAATGATTTCCAGGGGGCGCTTACGAGTTTCCTGCTGTTGCTCGCGGATGGCCTGACGGTCTGGGCTGCGATCTTCCTGATTGATATGATCTGGCGGCGCAGTTACGATACGAAGAGCCTTTATATCTCGAACCGCACCGGTGCCTACTACTATACTGGTGGATTTAACCTTTCGGCCTGTATTGCCTGGATTGTGGGTGTTGTTGTGGGCCTGCTTTTCACAACTTCGAGCTTCTTCAGTGGACCCCTGGCGAAAGGAATTTTCGCAAGCACGAGTCTGGGCTATCTCCTGGGGGCGGCCGTTAGTATCGTCCTGTACCTTGTACTAAGACCTATCCTTAAGGCTCGGAAGGTGGTATCTGTAGAAGAGGATTAATTTCTGGCTTCAGAAGTTTCTCGTCTACATTATTAGTCGTACAAACGCGCCAAAATCTAAAAAATAAATAGATCTCGCCCAAAAGAGAGAATCAGGGTGAGATCTATTTGCTTGATGGATCGAAGGGTTTGTCGTTTTGATCGGGTCAGTCATGGATGGTGCTGTTTGAGCAAAGCCTCAGACCGGTTCAAGCGAGCGGTATGGCTCAGGGGGCAGCTCAATGGTGATAGTATCGCCGGGCCGCACTTCGCCTTCCGCCAAGACGATGCCCATGATACCAGCCTTACGGATGAGAATGCCGTCTTCACTTCGCTCCAGAACCGCAGCCATCAACCCGGCCTGGAAGTTATCTAATTGGGTGCAGGGATTACGTAGCCCTGTTACCTCGACTACGGCCGTATCGCCTAGACGTAGCCGCGTTCCGGTTGGGAGTCTGAGCAGATCAACACCTCGTGTCGTGATGTTTTCGCCCATTTCTCCGGCGGATACAGCGAAACCTGCCAGTTGTAGTTCGTCATGGAGTTCGGCATGGATTAGATGCACCTGGCGCAGATTGGGTTGGGTTGGATTACGTGCCACTCGCGAACGATGCTTGACCGTCTCTCCCAGATGGGCGTCGCCCTCAACACCCAGCCCTGTAAGAAGCTGAATGTGATCTTGTATGGGCTTGCTAAATGTGTGCTTCGAACTGCGGCTCACGGCCGTCACGACTCCACTCATTGGATTGTATTCCCTTCTTGCTTTTATTTTCAACGATCAAAGAAGTGGCCGTTAGCGGCCCGGCAGCCGAAGCAGCCGCACGGCGTTTCCAGCGTAGACCGCAGCCATGTCCTCACTGGAAAGACCGGCCGCATCGATATCCGCTATCGTTGCCTCAACCGCGTTCGAGGGTCCAAGAGGCATATCGGTGCCGAATAGTACTTGTCGCGGGCCGAAGAACTCGAGGACGCAGCCAACAGCGTGTGGCGCGCCAAACAGCGCCGTATCGACGTGGAACCTTCGGAAGTACTCGAGTGGTGGCCTCGGCAGCTTGTCCTTAACCTGTCGATAGCCGGGACCCATCGCGAGTCGGGCGGAGAAGTGCGGTACCATGCCGCCGCCGTGGTGCGCGATCACGATCTGGCGCGGGTGACGCTCC
>DASSXK010000401.1:0-6406 GCA_035703945.1 Ktedonobacteraceae bacterium
CCTGAGCAATCATCCCTTGACATCGGGTCATCTGTAGCTTAAAGCTGTGTTTAATCGTTTCTGTGTTTAATCTTTCTAGTTAGCCATTTAGTATTGGCCATGTTTGAATAAAGGGAAACAGTGGCTATTTTCATACCTAGATGTAAGATGGTAAACTAAGGATTCTAGCATTGGAAAATATGCTAAGGCCTACAAGGCTTTATTGGAAAAATTAAAGCAATAGAAGCACAAAGATATTGTGCCAATGATAGAACCTACAACCGGACTCAAAGGAGTCAGCGACAGGGCAGCAAAGAATGCTTCAGGCCCGGAAAACGTACAATGCAACACCGGCGGGGTTGCAGATAGATTGCCAGGGAAGGCAAACTTGAGGAGGCTATCTCAATGAATGCTCCGATTCAGCAGGAGAAATGGAGAAAATGGATCAATCGCACAGCGGCAATGCTTTTTGCCATTATTCTGGTAGGTTCTTTGATCATGCAACTGGCCCATCCAAATAATCTCACCTCGCAGAGCCAGCCAGCATCTACCATTCTGGTTCATCAAAAAATCAGCATTCA
The DNA here is from genome assembly GCA_035703945.1 of Ktedonobacteraceae bacterium. Taxonomy (GTDB): domain Bacteria; phylum Chloroflexota; class Ktedonobacteria; order Ktedonobacterales; family Ktedonobacteraceae; genus DASSXK01. The sequence goes on from DASSXK010000401.1 coordinate 561, forward strand.
AGAACTTGAAGTCTCAAACACAGTCATCTCCAAACATGACTGGCAAGTTATAGCAACCTTCCACGGCGTCGGCGAGCAGACATTAAATGCGAAAAAATTGAAGCTCCCAAAAATCTGGGCGACCTACCTATCCTGCCAGGGAAGCGGGCAAGCCCTGGTTGAAATTCAACAAATTCCAAATGAGGCCACCGATACCATCTTCTGCTCACATAGTATCGCAGGTAAAAAATATCTCAGCCTCCAACCATACTTTGGATACACAAACACATTGCACGTCAATACTGGCAATCGGGTCCACTGGCAGCTTCAAATCATGGGTTGCGGGTCCAGTGCCTCTGCTTGCGGCCTCAAGACCGAACCTCCTGTTGGCACACAAGCCAGGAATGCTGGGACACATCAAGGCACCAGGCAGGCCTTATTTACCCCAACGGTCAAGGTCGTCACCCCGCCTTTGCGTACCCCCACGCCCAGAGTCAAGCATCATAAGGTTGTCACAATTCAGACGATCGTACCTGACAACTATGGGTAAGGAAAAACTCTCATGCCAAACGAACCGATTACAAGCTGGTTTAACCTGACCGGCAAAGTAGCGCTCGTCACGGGAAGCGCCCGAGGAATCGGCCAGGCGATTGCCGCCAGGCTGGCAGAAGCCGGGGCCGCAGTAGTGCTCACCGACCTGGATTTTGAAGAAGTTGAAAGAGCAGCGGCCGCAATTAAGCTCCAGGGCGGCAAAACCTATGCCCTTCAGGTCGATGTGCGACAACCGGAACAGGTGACGCATGCCATTGAAAGCACCCTTTCAAGCTTTGGTCAGCTCAATATCCTGGTCAATAACGCCGGGATCTATCCGATGTCGCCCCTGCTCTCAATCAGCCTGGACGACTGGGAGCAGGTTCAGCAGACCAATCTACGTGGAACCTTCCTTTTCTCACAGGCGGCCGCGAGACAGATGATAGCCGCTGGCAACGGCGGAAAAATCATCAATCTGGCCTCGATCGACGGCATCAAGCCAACCGGCAACCTGGCTCACTACAATGCTTCAAAGGGCGGAGTTATTTTGTTAACCAAGGCGCTGGCACTGGAGCTTGGTCCACACAACATCAACGTCAATGCCATCGCTCCCGGTGGCATCGATACTCCCGGTTCTCAGGCCATGCTGGCACAAAGCTTCGCCACCACCGGTCAGACGGTAGAAGAGCTATCAGCCCCCTTCGCTGCCCGCATCCCGCTTGGTCGCTTTGGGCAAGCAGACGACGTTGCCAAAGCGGCCCTGTTCCTGGCAAGCGAGGCCTCATCCTATATCACCGGCTGTGTGCTTCCGGTCGATGGCGGGTATCTGGTCTCCTGAAATCTTCCCGATAGACGAAAGCAGGCCCGTCGATATTACTACCAACGGGCCTGCCTATGCTTACGAAACCTCAAAAGTGGACTATGCGCTCAACTCCGCACGTCGAGCAGTTAGCTTGCTCAAGCGTTCCTGCTGGGCGGCAAGCTTCTCGCGCTCCTTCTCCACCACCTCAGGTTTGGCTTTGGCGACAAAGTTCTGATTGGAGAGCTTCCCTTGCAAGCGACCAATCTCCTGCTGGGCCTGGGCCAGTTCTTTATCGAGCCGCTCCAGTTCCTTGCCAAGATCCAGCAGTCCGGCCAGAGGCAGGTAGATCTCGACGCTGCCAGCCAGCAGGCTCATAGCCTTCTCAGGCTTCTGAGATAGCTCGGCATGCAGTTCGGGCTTCTCGGTCCGCGCCAGGAACTCGATCAGGGCGGTCTGCTCGCTGAACATGCCTGCATACCTGCCAGCGGCAATGATCACCGGCACTCGTCGCGCGGGCTCCACATTCATCTGATTGCGGGCGTCGCGAATAAGCGCGATCGTTTGCTGGACCAGATCGAACTCCTGCTCGGCCTCGGCATCAAAGTGCTGCTTTTGAGCAAGCGGCCAATCCGCCACGATCAGGGCCGGAGCGGGCCAACGGGACTCATCCGTCACACTCGTGCGGTAGAGATACTGCCAGACCTCTTCGGTCACGAACGGCATAAAGGGATGCAGCAGCCGCATACTTTGATCCAACACTGAGCGCAAGATTCCAGCCGTCGAGCGGCGTAGCTCCTCGCTGCCCTGCATCTGGACCTTGGCGATCTCGACGTACCAGTCGCAGTAATCCGACCAGAAGAAGTCGTTGATCTGGCGACCGGCTTCCCCGAACTGGTAATCCTCAATCAATTGGGTAGCATTGGCCGTCACACGGGCCAGGCGATTCAGAATCCAGCGGTCGGCCAGTGTCTGAGGCTGCAAGGTGTCAGGCGCAGGCACGCCCTCGCCGATGCCGGATGTTGACATCAGCACAAAGCGCGAGGCGTTCCAGATCTTATTCGCAAAGTTGCGGTTGCCCACGATCCGTTCCGGCACCAGCTTGGAGTCGTTGCCGGGCGTGCTACTCGTCGCCAGAGTGAAGCGCAGGGCATCGGTCCCATACTCATCCATCACCAGCAGCGGGTCCACAACGTTGCCTTTGGACTTACTCATCTTCTCGCCTTTGGCATCGCGCACCAATCCATGCAGGTAGATCGTATGGAAAGGAATCTGTCCCAGGAAGTGCGTGCCGGCCATGACCATACGCGCCACCCAGAAGAAGATAATATCGTAGCCGGTCTCCATCACGGCATTTGGATAGTAGTGCTTCAGATCGGGGGTGGCATCGGGCCAGCCCAGCGTGCTAAACGGCCAGAGCCAGGAGCTAAACCAGGTATCGAGCACATCTTCATCCTGGCGCAGCTTATCGCTGTCACAATGCGGACAGGTCGTCACATCCTCGCGGCTGACGGTCATCTGACCACAGTTATCACAGTACCAGACCGGGATGCGATGACCCCACCAGAGCTGACGCGAGATACACCAGTCGTGGATATTCTCCAGCCAGTCCATATAGACTTTGGTGAAACGCTCCGGCACAATCTGAAGATGTCCGGACTTGACAGCCCCGATCGCGGGAGTCGCCAGGCTTGCCATCTTGACAAACCACTGCTTGGAGATCAGCGGCTCAACGACGGTATCGCAGCGATCACAATGACCCAGCGGCACCGTATATTCCTCGATCTTCACGACGGCCCCTAGCTTCTCCAGATCCTCCACCAGGCGTTTGCGGGCCTCGTAGCGATCAAGACCGGCATAGGGTCCGGCCTCGGCTGTCATCGTCGCGTCAAAGTCGATCACCTGCACGCGGGGCAGATTGTGGCGCATGCCGATCTCAAAGTCCACCGGATCATGCGCCGGAGTCACCTTGACGGCACCCGTTCCAAACTCTTTTTCGACTGCCTCGTCGGCCACGATCGGAATCTCGCGACCCATCACCGGCACAATCGCCAGCCGTCCAATAAGCCTGGTATAGCGCGGATCGTGGGGATTCACAGCGATCGCGGTATCACCCAGAATCGTCTCGGGACGCGTGGTGGCGACCTGGATATATTCTGTCTGCTCACCCGTCGTGCCCTCAAGTGGCTTCAGGGGATAGCGCACATAGGTCAAGCTGCCCTGGGCATCGACATGGTTGACTTCGAGATCCGAGATGGCGCTCATACAGCGCGGACACCAGTTAATGATGCGCTCGCCTCGATAGAGCAGACCCTCTTCGTAGAGCCGCACAAAGACTTCGCGCACGGCTTTAGATAGGCCCTCATCGAAGGTAAAACGCTCGCGCTCCCAATCGGCCGACACGCCCAGACGGCGGTGCTGGTCTTGAATACGATGCTTGTACTGATGCACCCACTGCCAGATCCGCTCAACGAAGGCCTCGCGGCCAAGAACGTGTCGATCGGTGCCTTCTTTGGTCAACTCGCGCTCCACCACGGTCTGCGTGGCGATCCCGGCATGATCGGAGCCAGGGACCCAGAGCGTATCATCACCAACCATGCGGTGATAACGAATCATAATATCTTCAATCGTGGCAGTAATCGCGTGCCCAACGTGCAAAGCTCCGGTCACATTGGGGGGCGGCATACTGATCACGAACGTTTTGCCAGTTTTGCTTGTGCGAGGCTTAAAGTAGCCCTGCTCTTCCCAAAAACGGTACCACTTGCCCTCGACCGCCTGGGGATCATAGGTTTTTGGTAACGAGGCCGCGCCCTGATTTGCATTCGGCTGGCTCGTTTGATCCTGTTCGATCATTGTTTCTCCCTACTGGTCTTTTGTGGTCCCGCAACGTCAGCGGACCACGATAAAAAACCTTCTAATATAGATAACAAAAAGCCCTTCCCCGTCAAGGACGAGAAGGGCTCCACTCGTGGTACCACCTTGTTTCGTTCAGGCTACTTCTACTCTAATTATCCTGTAGAACAAGCATAAACCTTTACAGCGCGATACCGGGCGCCCCCGCGATGACAGTTTCTAACAAACAGGCGACCTTCAATACTTCAACCCCGAGGAAGACTTCCAGCTTGTTCTGATCTTCCCTCTCTGGCGGAGATACGTATCTACTCCTCCTGTTCCCTGCCACCCAATACTCATATCATATATAGTGTATCCAATCTGCTTGATACTTGTCAAGCAAGCAGGAAAGAGACGGTAGGCGTCGTGTTTTTACAGAGATAAATGGCCTCTCTGAAACACTGCTTGAGAGGCCATTTCTGCTGCACTCTTGCTGAGAGGTACTGGCATGTCAGAGGGTCTTTTTCACGCCGCTATGGATCGCGACCATGCCGCCGTAGAGACGACGAAAATGCACATCGCTCCAGCCACACGCTTCCATGATATTCTTGAGTTCCGGTGCGGTGGGAAATGTTTTGAGAGAATCGGGCAAGTAATCATACGCCTCGAACTTCTGGCCCAGCATGATCCCAACGAGAGGCGCACATTTGTAGAAGTAATAATGGAAGAGCTTCCCGAAGATTTTGCCAGGAGGATGGCTGACTTCCAGGCAAACGATCCGACCACCGGGACGCACGACACGCAGCATTTCTCGAAAACCCTGCTGAATGTCCACGAGATTACGCACAAGAAAAGCGGAGCAACAGCTATCAACGCTATTGTCCGGCAATTCAAGGTGTTCTGCATCGCCCACACGAAGTTCAATGCGGTTCTGCAAGCCCCTCCGTTGCAGTTTTGGGCGTGCCATCTCCAGCATCTCTGGTGTGATATCAATTCCGAGAATGTGCCCTTCCGGGTGAGCACTGTAAGCAAGGGCAATAGCGAGTTCAGCGGTGCCAGTACCAAGATCTAATCCAACCTCCCCTGCCCCCAAAGGAAGACACTGTGCAGCCCTCCTGCGCCAGGAACGGATCAAACCAAAGCTTATCAAATGATTCATCAGATCATAGATGCATGCGATACGACTGAAAACGTTGCAGGTTGAACTCTCTTTCTCCACCGTCTCACGAAAAAATGGGTCTTTTCTTGCCATAAATGACTGTCACTCCTTTTCAACAAGTCCCTGATATGTCCAGATGTATTGCCAACCGGTTGCCCGGACGACGCTATCGAAAGTAAGGCTGGCTTCGGGCCACAGGTTGGCCAGGAGATTGTACTCGATGTTTGTGCTGCACGACTCGTACGTTGCGTCTTGTTTCTGCAAATCTACCCTGGCCAGCATATTCTCATCAATCGATCCAGTATAGCTTGATTTCCCTAAACGCAAAAAATGAGCGAACGCCTCCAGCGAGTCAAAAACGTGAGAATCCAGCTCTCCAGGGTTAGCAGATGGCTTGATCTCGGCCTGGAACAGAGGGCGTCCATCCCGGAAGCTGACGCGAAGAGTTCTGCTCTCTCCTGTCTGCGTCGGAAGCGTCAGCAAAGCTCGTATCTGAGGAATTGTGCTTGAGAAGATCCACGGTCCAAGCTGGGAAATGAGAGAACG
>DASSXK010000404.1:0-2618 GCA_035703945.1 Ktedonobacteraceae bacterium
GGAGCGTACTTACAATGCCGCCAGTTGCACAGATTCTACTACCATTGATTATCGCTCTGCCATTAATCGTATTTTGGCTCAGTATGTTTTCAAATATGATGGATAATCCCCGTTTGCTTGCTAACGAGAAGACAACCTGGACCCTGGCATTCCTTTTTATGAATGTCTTCGCTGCAATAATCTACTACACCACGCAGTATAGAAACCAGCCTTGACCGCTGTTTCTTTGTCTTCAGCCACATTACCAGGCAAACGGTGTACGTTGCAACGGAGGGAGAACGCCGTTGCGAATGGCCTGGAATCAGCTAAATATGCGCCGCCAACCACGCTAAAATGTCAGATAGGGCTTGTGAATCCAAATGGGTCTCAGGGCCGTTGTAGCCTGAGACTCCAGCGGTTATTAGCTCTGATAGAGGCCTTGGCTCATACTTAAGGACGTGATTCGCGTTCTCGGGGAAAAGGAACGTTATTCCCTCATGCCCCTCAGTCGCACGCTGCAATGGTTCACCATCGGCTTGCCAACCTATCTGGATATCCTTCTTTCCAATCACGACTAGCACCGGGACGCTCACCTGCTTGAGCAGCGGAGAGGCATCCGCCAACCAGAGTTCACGCGAAAAAGGCAGATTCATTGGGGTAGCCAGACTCTTTAGCAGCATCTGAACACCTTCCGGGAGTGCTGGATCTGGGTCGATGGGCTCGCCCGCCAGGAAGCGGGTAATTGAGGCATCGTAGAGTGCCAGCAAGGCCTCTCCGTTCGGTATGCCAGCCGCCTGCGCTGCCAACTGGGATCGTGCAACCGCCCCAACGGACCTGCCAGGAGGGCCAATCAGCACCAGTCCCGCAAAAGGAATCTCCGGTTGCTGCAATTGATAGTTCAGGGCGTGAAGGGTGCCCTCGCTGTTGGCGACCGCGAAGATCCGGTCCGCTCGGACGTACTCCTGGTTAGCGATAGCTTGTACTGCTCCGGCGAGTTCGTCTGCAAAGCTTTGCATACTTATTTTGCCCAGCAAATGTGGCAGTTGTTCTCTACCATGCGGACCGCTAACGCGCTTGTCGTAACGCAGCGAAGCAATCCCGACCCTTGCAAACTCCTCCGCCAGCAGCCGTGCGCTACCATTAGAGCCTGGGAGCAGCGGTGAATTCCAATCCCGGTCAGTCGGCCCGCTACCAGCCACCATTACGACCGCTGGAAAAGGTCCAGCCCCCACTGGCCTGACCAATGTTCCATACACAAAAGTCTCGTCTAAGCGCCAGTTGATTTCCGAATTCTCTCCATATATATTCTGATCAGCCATGCTGTTTATCCATTCTTGTAGGTTTTCTTCTATCTCCTTATCGAGGAGTTTATAAGCCGAAGAATTTTTGTGCCACTTGCCAGACCGTTGCCGCGAGGGGCGCGAGTTGCAGCACATATGCTCCGACTTTGCCTGCTGACTGCGCCAGATCTGCGCTCTTTGTGAGAATCGTCGTGGCTTCGTCTAATTTGCGTAAGACCCGTTGCCCATTGGGTTGAGGTTTGGCTAGCTCTTTTTCAGCAACCTCCAGGCTCTCTCTGGCATCCTGGGCGTCTGCCTCATCTGGAATCTCCTGGGCCACAATTGCTTTATCGACTTTTGAGCGGAGTGCCTCTACCTCCTTCCGAAGCTCATCTGAAGTGGCGTGAGCCGGATCGGAGATGTATTGTAAGCCCGTGACGATGTTACGCGCTCGAATCTTGTCGGCTGTAATCTCGCCTCGCCGAATCGACTGTGCAAGCTGAACTAAAGCCGCTGCTTGCTGAGGATCTGCGCCCAGGATCTGTACGCCATCTACGATATTTTCTGCCTGAATACTTCTGGCACGAATGCCTCCAGTCGCTTGCTGTGTTTCCTCTGCCATCGGAAGGGTCCTTCCTTCTTTGCTATTTTTTATCAGCTAATGTGAATAAAGTATACCCATCTGTTTTAGGAGACACAAGAGGCATTATCAATGCGCTGGAGCAAAACTATCAGGCAAACGATCCTGTTTTAACTTCTCCCGCCCGCTTGAAATTTGCAATGATTACACCAGATGGTGTGACATGAGATTCAACCAATGTATAGGCCGCAGGCAGTGTCCCGGTATCAAACAAGCGTTTTCCATTACCGAGTGTCACCGGAAATATCTTAAGCCAAAATTCATCGATCAGGTCATGCGCTAATAGCGTCTGAATGAAATTGCTGCTGCCATGAACCTGTAAGTCGGGACCATCCTGCTGCTTGATCTGCTTGATTTCATCCACTATATTGCCCTTGAGGAAGACCGACTTATTCCACTCGTGTGAGGTCAGCGTATTTGAAGCAACATACTTTGTTGCCTGGTTGATGCCCGCTCCTTCCTCTTCATGCTGAGGCCAATAGGAAGCAAAGATCTCAAATGTTTTTCTTCCTAATAAGAGGTCGAATGGCTGACCCATTTGCGCTCCCATCGCCTCGCCAAGCGCTTGATCAAAGTAGGGGACTGTCCAGCCACCAGCGATAAAGTTTCCACTGGTATCTTCGGTTGGTCCGCCCGGCCCCTGCATAATGCCGTCGAGTGTGACAAACGTGAGGACGATTATTTTTCTCATTATCAAAATCTCCTTCTTTATGATGTAC
>DASSXK010000508.1:0-5547 GCA_035703945.1 Ktedonobacteraceae bacterium
GTTCCTTAAATGCCATACTGGCCTGGCGCACCAACTCGCGGCGGTCGGCAAGAAAAAGCACCCGACGAATGCGTCTGGCCCGAATAAGCAGATCGACTAACGCAATGACAGTCCTTGTCTTGCCTGTTCCAGTCGCCATCACCAGTAGAAACTTATGCTTTCTCTGCTTGATTCCATCAACAATTGTCCGAATTGCCCGTTGCTGATAATCTCGATCAACAATCGCCTGATTAATCTGAATAAGATGGAGTGGCTGAGCAAGGAGGCGCAGTTGGAGGATACGTTCCATATCCTCCAACTGGTAGATACCGCTCACACGACGCGGAGGATATTGTTCGCGATCCCAATAATAGGTCTCATTCCCATTGCTCAGAAAGATGAAAGGCTGTTTACCAGTTAAATCTTTGATACGATCAGCATATTCTTCAACCTGCTCTAAACCATCAAGAGGAGATTTATCATTTTCATCGCTTTTGGCTTCAAGTACAGCGATTGGTTGCCGGTCCTTATCCAGCATCACATAATCGGCGAAGCGGCGCTTTGCTTTTGAAGGAGGATAAGCATTCTGCTGCTCTTTTATCTGAAGATCGGAAGATCGGGGAAAATAAAATTCAGTGATCAGGTTGCCATTTTCAACACTCCACCCCGCCTCACGAAGTATTCCATCAATAAGCTCTTGACGAATCTCTTTTTCACGACTCACCGTTTTATGCCCCTCTCCATACCTTAATAATCCCCATTATCTACTACTACATATGGAATTCAGAGAAATTGCTGAAAGCGATTTGTGCATGAACTGATTTAATCAGTATAGCACACATTTTCACTTTGTCAGCCTACTCCAGGGGCAAGGATGGAGAGAGTTCATTATCCCAGGGACACATCATTAGATATCAGCCTGATGAAAAAACTTACCGGCATCCAGCCACTTTCGATCCATGAAACCCTTACACGATCACATCAGGTCTGAAAGACATGTCAGACAGCTTAAATAAGACAATGGCCCTCCTCCTGATATTTCTCATGCCGGATAACATAGTAAGGCAAATGGAACAACAGTGCCCTTCCCAACGTCTCTTAGATGAACAACAAATAAATGCTAATTTATCGACTATACGAAAAGTGAACGGAACATGCGAAGTATTGTAAGCACAAATCGCTTCATCCCTCCAATATTGCTCGTCATACTTTCAGTTATGCTTACACTGGTAGGTTGTGCACCTGCCTCAACGACCTCCCCTACGTCAAGCACTAGCAAAGTCGTAATTGACTGGGTCGATTTCATCCATATTGGAGGAATTCTCTATCTTAACTCTCCTGAAAAGTCAGGACGCTCATTAACAAAAAGCGATCTCGGACCAGTTTTTGCAACCGTCACATTTAAGCTTGCGGGCAATGTGCAAACTCAAAATTATCGGAGTAAGGATGGAGACGCGGCCTTCCTTGATGCCGGGACCAAATTATACGCGGTCAAAGGTTATAAGCCGACCTTTCGACTCGCAGCTCAGGTAAACAATGCTATTACTCTCTACGAGGCAGACACCAATCCGCATGCCAGGAAAGGAAGCGATCTTCTCGATATTGGTGGAAAAGTACGCTCTATCGGGATTGTAAGCGATCAGGATGGAGTCACAGAATTGGCAGCCATCAAAGATCCAAAGCAAGTAGCCACACTGGTAAACTTCGTCATGCAAGCCCCAATTGGTCAAAGCCTCATGCTAGGCAAGCTACGTTATTTCATCGTCTTCCATCTTGCAGATGGCACAGTCGTGACGCGAGCATACTGGCTAGATACGGGTGAGTTGCAGCGCGGCATTTTGCTATCCAAAGCGTTTGGAGATGCCATCAAGGCGGCCCTGCCTGCGAGCCACTAGTCTGCTTGTATTTCTATTGAATCCAGGTTGTACAATTAGCCTGATATAAAAAATAAAGAGAAGCAAGCATTCGTTACAAAGCCAGCAGGAAAGGACGATGAACCGTGAACGAATCCGAGATCAGCCGGTACATCACCGAGACGTTTGAGGGCGTGGATATTACGACCGATTCAGCTAACAGCTTCTTCTTCTACAACCCCGATAGTAACCTGCCACCAGACCACAGATTTCCCTTTGTGACGCTTGTGACAAGCGATCTCTATGATCAGTTCTCCGACCTCGATCGCCCATCTGTCTTTCGCTTAAACATTGGCATCAGCAAACAGACGTTTCGTTCGCTCTTCGGCGAACCCTCGCTCCCTTCCAATAAAGATGGAACGCGAATCGAGGGCGAGAACACCAGTGGCTTCGACTTCACATCTCTGGATCAGGTGATGCCTCACCCCGTCTATGGCCGAATGTATTGGGTATGTATACTTAACCCCAGCGACAAAACGCTTGAAACCAACGTGCGGCCACTACTGACTGAGGCTTATGACATGGCAGTGACCAAATATAAAAGGCTGGCAGTTCGCAGATAAGGCCCGGCCTTTCATTCGGGAGCTAGAGCGCCGGTCGAGTAATAGAGCTGGCAATCTCTTGACAGAAAAGCATCTTCGGAGTGAGTCGAGGGGGAGAAGACTCTCATGAGCGCCATCTCCCCCTCTTACTCCCCAGAAAAAGGGGAGGAGAGTTATTTAGATAGCCGTTACAAAAACCTTGTGATACACATAAGTCCGACACAGCAATTGAAAGCCGACGGCTTCATAAACGAAACGCGAGGAAGTAAACTCCGTATTCTTCTCCTCCTTCCCAGGATGGCCGCCTATCACCAATGCCTCCTGCATTCCCCGTTCGCGTAAGCGCTGTAACCCGCCAACCATCAGCGCCGTTGCCAATCCTTGACGACGAAATTGCGGGCGCGTTCCTACCGGTTCAAACAGGCCCACGCGGTTCACCGGGTCCACCCAGCAAATGCAGCCCGCTACTGGCGTGCCATCAGGGGCCATAACCATCAGATCGAGCTGAGGATCGTATCCGGGCATCTGCATCACTGCCAGTTGTCGCAAGGTTCCTTCCTCATAGGTCTTGCTCGCCCGTGAAAAAAAAGCATCATGTTGAAGCGCAGCGCGCATCTCGGCCTCAGCCTCTCCAGCAACCGGGCGAATCGTGAATCCTGTGGGCAAAATGGGTGCTGGCACAGGCTCGATCAGCGGTCGGCGGTAACAATGATAGTACATTTCCTGGCGCTCATAGCCTTCACGTTCAAGAAAACTCACCATCCCCAGATCGTCGCCTGGGGCTAAACCCCAGGTTTGTTCCTCTATCTCATACTGGTTCTCGCCAGGCTTTCCAGCGCGCTCTTTTACGCGCTGCTCTGCCCACTGGTGTACCATACGATAGCGCTCGGGCGTACGGAAGTTGGGATGAAGCAAGCAGATGATCTCATCCCCGGCAACGATCCCTAGAGCAAGCACCTCACCATTTTCGTGATACCAGAAATGCCAGTTCTGCTGATCATCCAGCGAACCATCTCGGCACCACCATTGCAGATCGCCAATGTGCGGGTAATCGTTCTGTGGGTCCAGTGCTCGACAGATGGTGACAAATTTCATGGCTTCTACAAGAGCCGGTCCGCCAGAACGCGCAAGCTTCTGTACTATGTTCATGTGTCTGTCTCCTTATTTTTCTCATTGCAGTGTTATGAATGCTTCCTGTGCCTGATCGGCGGGATTTCTCCCGGTCAGGGGTTGCCGCTATTGCCATCAAGACGTAGTTTCACCTGCTTTCATAGGGATAAAAAGTGCGCAGATAGATACCACCTCATTGCGGTAGCATCGGCAAAAGTAGGGAAGAAGCAAACTGCATCAAGCCAGGTGAGCGAGCAAAGAGATGGTATGCCACCCAGCGACAAGGAGAGAAAGAAACGAGAGGGAGAAAAGCGTGCCCAACGAACCATACCCAGTTGAGATCTCAACTGAGGTCATGAGGAAGCATGGCACCCTTTTCTGCCGCATAAGCCAATCTTGTGCCGGGACTTATACGGCAGAGGTGCTTGTTTTGCGGTTACAGTTCCGATGGATCATCCATCCAGGGGGAGACACTTCCCCCCTCAAGTAGACAGTATTCATGGAAATACCATACCATACGGTTGGGCTAAACGTCAAATAGGATACACACGCTTTCTCGACCGACGCTCCAGTGTTAAGCCAACAAGAGTGCTACCTTGCCCTCAAACCTCGCTTGAAGCCGTCCCCGATGAAGAGGATACGCATCGGCGCAGCAGCGGCTCGCGAATCGCCGTTGCCTCGAATTTGCTCGCGCCGAGAAACCTGACGAAGCGCGCAAACCCACGAGCCAATGCCTCTGCAAATGCCTCATCGTTGCCGAGAGCCTCATTCTCCAGCCAAAAGCTTAAAATGACAAACGTGTTGGTCGTCCGATCGAGCTTGCTATCGAACCGCGCAACGAGTCGGTCTCCCCATAGAATCGGCAATGTGTAGTAGCCGAACCTGCGCTGGTGCACAGGTTTGTATACCTCCCATACATAATCGAAGCCAAATAATTCCTTGGATCTCCCACGCGCACTGACGTGATCGAGCGGCGCGAGGAAGACGACCTCTGCCGTCGTGGTTGTCTCCAACGGCGTCCAAACTTTCGGCACGCGCCCTGCGCTTAAATCGCTCAACAGCGCTGCGTCGCTCCCAGGCGCGTAGTGCATCTTTTTCCAGCCTTCAACCTTTACCTCGATGAGATCGCCGTCAGCCAACATCTCCTCAATTATCTTCTTCGATGAACCCGGCTCGCCACGTCCATAAAACGCATCACTCGTGCGGCTAAGCCGCGCCAGACCAAAGAAACTCACTTCCTTTTTGATCAAGAAGCGGTCAGCCTCGGCCTCGTCACTTTCGCGAATGAGATGTGCAGGCGCGACCATCTCAGTCAGTGCATAGATGCGTTCGAAGTTCTTGCGGTGGTGTGTCATCACTTCGCCAGTGCGCCATAAATAATACAAAGCCAGCGAGCTGTCCTTGCGGCCGCGATAATTCTGCGTACGTGTCCGCGTCGCCATCTCGAAGTCACGGTTGCTTACGGTGCCGCGTTCGCGCAGGATGGTCCGCATTTCGTCAATCGCAGCGGCGTGTTCATGGCCTGTGTGGTTAATTCGCGTCTCGCCATCACGCTCGCGGCGCATAACGACGCGCCAGTGTGGCAGCTCATCCATCGGTCGGACGGCCAGCCAGCCACCCCAGTCAAAGAACTCGCGCTGCTGATAGGTCGGGTCTTCCCACATACCAGGCGTATAATCAAGGACGCGGCTGTGCAGCTTAATATCCTGGCTACGAGCGATGATTTGCAAGGGATCAAGTTGCAAGTACTCCATCGCACGCATCGCCTGCCGGGTGCCTTCGATGCCTCGCCAGCGCCGTCCGGGCCACAAGCCCTGCTTGCCGAGGATGAAGCGACGGGCGGTCTCGGCGGTGATGGTGAGCATAATGACCTCATGTTAGTTTTTGTGCAAGCCCACTCCCAACCACGAAACCAATCTCGAGCTGTTCCTGATTCCTTCTGTTGAAATCATCAAACCACTCCTGCCTTCTCCGTTGGAAGACGCGGTTTGGGAATGCGCGTC
>DASSXK010000521.1:0-9202 GCA_035703945.1 Ktedonobacteraceae bacterium
GAGGGTATCACCACCTAAACCTGCATGGACATGACAATGGGAACAGCACTCGTTCTTCATAACTCCTGCTTCACGCAGGTGAGGACAGCGGATGATCATGTAGTGGCGCTCTTTTGGATTGCGTAAGAGCTAACGCATTGGAGTAAAGCTGAAAGATAATCCCTCAGTTGTAAAGCATTATACCTATTTCTGCTAATTATGGCAATAGTGCAAAAAAGCCTCTATCACTCCTTTATTAACCTGACTTTTTACTTACCATGATGAAGATGGGTATCTTTATACATCCATCGTTGCTTTAATCTTGCCTTGCTTGATAGCTTCAAGCAGGGCCGCATAATCTTGTTCGTTTTGATTCGCGTATGTCTCTGCAAATGAGGCAAGTGCCAGGTCGAACTGATCACTTTTGCCCATGTAGCCACTGATTTGAGCCGGATCTCCACTGCGTGCATGGGCACGTGCCAGTGCAGAGGCACAAGCCTGCGTATAGCTTGTGAAATTCTTTTGATCCATGGTTGTGGCGTCAAGCGAAACTTTCAGGTCACGCAATTGTCGTACATAGAAGTCTGCTTGCTCGGCACGCGTCCAACCAAGGAAAATATCGCTGGCCGATTGCATCAGGCGTTGCCCCACTACGACTCGGTGCCCGTGATTTGTGTAGGCACTACTTCCCAGATACGGCTCCAGGACGGAAGCCTGAGCCTGTTTGATTTGCAGGAAGAGTGGATCTTGGGGATCGTTGTTTCCCAGGAGCAGCACAACCGCACAGATCGTACCAACGCTCCCTACGCCAACAACTTTTTCCGCGACGTCAATCAGATGGTACTTGCTTAGAAGCGTTTTTCGATCCTCTGGCAAGCTTGCCAGATAACGTTCAATGAAGCCTCTGGTGCTTTCCATATTCGCTACTGCCTGATTGTGTACAATCAGCGGTGGTTCATCTTTGATGCGATATTGTCCCTCCACCAGTTCTGTCATTTTGGGAAAAGTATGCAAGTTGGTCTTCTTGCGGGCGGTTTGAATGGTTTTTAAAATACGCTGCCTGCTCTGGCGGTTCATCAACTCTATGATGCCGTGGAGATTAATATCGAAATACCAGATGTCCAGGTGGCACATGGTTGCGAGCTTCTGCATCATCTGGCGATAGGCCTGCATGGATGCGATGGCGATTTCCCGATTCACGGCTGTCGTATAGCCATTTTGACGACCTGCGATGACAATGCTGGCGGCGAGGCGTTTAACGTCCCATTCCCAGGGACCATGAAGGGTCTCATCGAAATCGTTGAGGTCGAAGACCTGTTTGCGTTCGGGTGTGGCATAGATGCCAAAGTTTGCCAGGTGGGCGTCCCCGCAGATCTGGGCTTTGAGTCCAGTGATCGGGGTTTGTGAGAGATCATTTGCCATGATCACGGCTGCTCCGCGAAAAAAGTTAAAGGGAGAACGTGACATACGTCCATAACGGATGGGTATCAGATCCTCGATTCTTCCCTGGTTGGATTCTGTTAGTAGATTGAGTGGGTCCGGGCGGTCTGCTGCTGGTGCCCAATCACCGTGACTGATACGAGGGACATGGCTTCTCAATGCTTTTCCTGCGGCGTAACGGGCTTGCCGTGTAAGCGCATTGGGCGTTTCTACGCTGGAGGTTATTACTGTCATTTGAGATCTCCTGAGGAACTAAAATTAAGTTATGCTTTCAATTCTAATACGGCTATTTTGGCGTAAAAAGAGAGGAGTGCCTCAAGTAGTTTCCCTGTGAATGAGCTTATTGGATTGAGTATACCATATGCATTGTCTATATTCTTAGATTTTAGGTGCTGAGATTTAATACTATTTTACGGTTATTCACTCCAGATCTGTCTGTTTTATAGATAAAGACTTCTAGAGACGGTTCTGTGTGTTGATGAGTTATCGAAGAATGGCCAGGTTGTGGTTCGAATTGGAGGCACTTTTTCGCCTGTCGCTCATGCTTTTTATCGAGGTTTAAAGGAGCATAAATCGGCCTGACCAGGGGTGAGAAAGGGCTTGTTTCTGGTTGGACGCTTCTATCTGTGTGTGTTAAAATGCCTGCAATTGATGATGTTTTAATACACGCTCGCTCTGGCTCATTCGCTCATTTGAGGGCTTTGTGAAAGATGGTATCTGGCATGTTGAATAGATCTCCGGCATTTTATCGTATGATTGCCTATTTACTGATAGGGGCCGCGATTGGCTGCATTATTCTTCACCTCTTCTATTTTAGCGTCGGGTCGGTAGCAGGATTTATCACCTCGATTCTCACCTTTGTCTTTGGGATTGCAGCTATTTTTATTGTGAGGCTGGGACGCAGCACCATTTAAGCTCAATGCAGCGCAGACCCATTGGCCCGGCAAGGTTCACAGTTCGGGTCAGTTTTGGCTGTGGAATTTTCTCTTTTTTTATGGGAAACTGAGCAGACATACTGTATATATTCCTGATGAGAAGAGGTATTGATGTATATTCCGGCCCATTTTCGTGCTGAGGAGTTGGCACCCCTTCAGCAATTGATGCGAGACTATAGTTTCGCGACCCTGGTGAGCACAGGAGAGGATCTCCTGCCTGTTGCGACCCCGCTTCCGTTTGTGGTGGATGTAGCGCCAGGCCACTATGGAACAATTCGGGCGCATATGGCGCTGGGAAATCCACAGTGGCGGACTTTCCGCGAGGATCGAGAGGTACTGGTAATATTTCAGGGACCCCATGCCTATATTACCCCTTCCTGGTATAAGCAACCATTGAGTGTTCCCACCTGGAATTATGCGACCGTCCATGCCTATGGGCGGCCACGCATCCTCAAAGACGCTTCCGTTTTGTATAAGCATCTAAGCTCGCTTGTCCAGGTGCATGAGGCGCAATTCGCTACCCCTTGGCCCTTTGAGCAACTACCAGAGCAGTATGTAGAGAAGATGATGCGGGGCGTCGTTGGATTTGAGATTGAGATCACACGGCTCGAAGGGAAGTTCAAGATGAGTCAGAATCGCCCGCCGAACGAACGCGCGCGGGTTGCCGAGGAATTGTACAAGAGTCCTGATCCAGCGAGTGTTGCTACTGCCACATTCGTAGAAGATCTACTGAAACGTTCTGAGGATAAGGACAGTCAGGCATAGGAAAATCAGTTTGCCATTACAAGACACTTCCCAACGGCGCTCTCGCGCCTACTGAACGCTTAGCAAGCAGGCAGCTTTCAAAGTTTCCCAGATGAAGCGATGCTGGTAACGAGAGTACTGGCTTCTCAAGCGCCTTCAGTCAGTGAAGTGAAGGGCTTGCTAATTGCAATACAAGGATGTACATTCCGCTGGTCCCGATTGCGATGCAATTGGTGCTCGCTGCTCCTTCCATCGTGAGCGGTACCTCATCAAGCGGCATGGGTGGGCCAGCGGAGACGACTGGAGAGCTGCTAAGATCCCAGCAGCGCAACGTTCGATCGGCTGAAACGGTCAGTAGCCAACGTGAATCCGCTGACCAGAATACTCCCACAACTTCCTGCTCATGGCCGTCAAGGGTGGCTATTTTTTGATGGGTATAGGGGTCCCATAGATGGACCAGATGATCTTTCTTCCCCGCGCAAGAGGAAAGTAGCTTGCCATCCGGACTCCAGCAAAGCTTGCGTATTTCATCAGTATGAGCGGAAAAACCGCCGACCTGCGTATTGTTTTCTGAATCCCAGAGGGTGATCAGACGGTCGCTTCCACCGGAGGCAAGTATATCCCCAGCCGGAGACCAGGCGAGCGTGGTGACACCCCCGCGCCCGTGTGCCTGCCAGGAAGATAGAAGCTTCCCCTGGAGATTCCATTTGCGGATGGTACGATCTTTTCCACCTGAAGCTATCATTATGCCATCAGGGGACCAATCAAGCGCTGTAATTGGACCATCATGTCCCCACCAGGAAGTAGCGAGTGTTGGTTGCAATGCAGGGACCGGCTCTATTTTCCAGATGCGGATGGAAGCCTGCTCGGTTGCCGCAGCCAGGTAATGACTATCAGGAGACCAGCGGAGAGCAGTGAAGTTCCCTTCCTGGCTGGTCAGGGTCGCTTTAGGCGTGCCAATTTTCTGTTGGATATGCCAGAGACGCAGGCTTTTATCCGCGCTTGTAGAAGCCAGTTGGGCTCCATTAGCTGCCCAGCAAACATGTGAAACGGCGGCAGTATGCCCTGGAAGCTTACAGCGCGGAATTGTCATCGTTGGATAGGCCGATTGTTCTGGGAGCATGACAGATCGACTTTGAGGCGTTGGTATTGGTGTTGGCATCGGAATCGGAATTGGAGTAATATCGGGCATACTGACAGGAATAGACCTGTTTGGTGAGGGTAACAGGTTGCTATTGCTATAGATAGGTACCCCGATCGACTTCTGTAACTCAAACGCAAAATCCAGAATTTTATTGAAACGCCTTTCAGGTTCCGGGGCTAAGGCTTGCCGGAAAACTCGCTGAACCGATTGAGGCAACTGCGTTAATAAGATTTCGATGGCCTGAAAGGTGAATGGCGTCTGAGTAAATCTGCTCCTGTTTACTTCAGGTTGTATAAAAGTATAGAAAAGCTGACAGGCGATCATTGCCAGGGCATATTGATCTGTCTCTGGAACAAGTTGGCCTTGCATCTGCTCCGGTGCGAGATAGAGAGAGGGTTCAAGGGCGATATTTTTGAGTTGGAAGGCGTGATAGAAATCGGAGACTTGAATCTGCTTCTTCCCGACAATCAGAACATTCTCTGGTTTGATATACCCATGAACCAGATGCAAACTATGTACAAATTGCAGTGCACTTGCTGCTTGCTCAATTATCCGAAAAATGCTATTGAGCGAAAAACGTGTCCCGCTATTTGTGTATCGAGCCAGCGAACCCGCTTCTTCGTAGCGCGAAAGCAGGTATATCAGATGCTTCTGCTCCACTTCTCCCATCAACTGAATGGGAAAGATGTGAGGATGTTGGACCGCGCCAAGGTATTCCAGACGTATCAAGGCATCAGAAGCGCACCTGTGTGCTACCTTGACGAGCATGCGAGTGGTATCACGTGCGATTGCAACATACAAATCTGCCGTGGCGCTAGAGCGCAACAGTTTTTTGATCTGCCATTGATCCAGCTCTGCCCCTTCGATAAGATAGCTACAGTGCGGTTCTGGACAAACAGGTACATCCCCACTTTGTAAAGTCACCTGATGGCGCTCAAATGGGTTTAAACAGACATTCATGATTTATTTACCTGGGTTTTAGCTCTTTACTCCAACAAACGCCAGAGACGGCAATTTCACTATTTGCGCAATTGCCGCGCTTTTTCTGCTATTTCGCCTTATTCCTTGCTGGCATTATAAACGTTTTTGATAGAAGAGGTTACTTGCGAAGCTTCGGCTGGTGGTAGAAAGATATGTGCCTGTTGCTGAAGTTCCATAATCAAATTTTGATTATTTGCCAGGCCCTTTTCTACCTGTACAAGTACCTGCTCAAGCGATTGTTGAGAGAAAGACGTGTGCCCGTTCTCACGTTTTGCTTGATTGATGATACTGTTAAGGGTAGAGGTGCGCCTGTTCAGGACATCAAGTATCTCAAACAAGCGGCGAAAACGCAGTTGCAAGCGACTTTGAAGACGAGTGATCGCGATTAGCGCTACCCCTGTCGAGAAGGGGCTGGGATTGATTGGAGCGCGGCTGGGGATCTGACCCTCGCTCATCTGCTCAATTTCATGGGCAAGCAGCTTGCTTTCATTTTCAAGGATACGGTTCTGTTGTTGAAATTGGGCCCAGCGGCTCATACGTTCAATCAGTAGGTTAAGGCTCTGGGCGACCGGTGAAAGGGGACCCTGAACTTTGGCACGTGCCGACATATCACCATGAGCCAGTTGAGCATGTACTTCTTGCAAATGCTCAATGCTTGTACGTAACTCATCATATTGTTCTGCCCGCGAGGAAGTTGTTAAAAGTTCTTGCTGACTTTCCTGGAAGGCCTGTTGCGATTGATTCAGGGCAATTTTTAAACGATCGTTCAGCAACTGGTTATCAACAAGCGTCAATGCCTGACGGACAAGTGGTAGTAGAAACAGAGCGGCACAAACAATCACAACCTGAATGAGTGGGGCTGTATTGCGCAGCGCGACTGCCAGAAGCAGTAGCCCACAGGTTGCTAGCGCCAGCATAACTGGACCAATGGCGCGTACGGTCGCACCAGCCGTATTTAGCTGTTTGGAGCGAGCTGTCAGCTCGGGCGGTCGCCGCTCACTTGATAGTTGCACGAGATCGTTGAGATAAAGCAAGATTGCCCAGCCGATAAAGAGCCAGCTCAATGGCCAGCCAATATCTTGCAGAAAACCGGTATGGTAGACTCCCTGCAACTGAAAATACCCATAAAGGGAATCAGTTACAGCCAGAAGCGTGACTCCGATCGACAATTGGCGTAGCGTTGCGTTTAGTGACGTGGTGCCCGCAGGTCCAAAGAGCAGAATGACCGCCGCGATACAGAGAGAAAGATCTCCGATCGGGTAAGCCAGTGCCACTGTCTTTTCCAGGGCGGAGCCGGTCAGGGTCGCAATCGTTGGACCCAGAATGAAGTACCAGGAGATTGCCAGGACTGAAACGACAGCGGTTGCTGCATCCAGCAGGAGACGCGTGCGCCCGGCAACTGTCCCTCCGCGTGGGACAAGCATCGAGATGCCAGCCCAGCTAAATGGATAGACCGCCAGATAGAAGAAATCATACGTCGCGGGAAAAGGAAAACTTGAGGTTGGATAGACCGCCTCATACCAGGTCCAGATTGCCTGACCAATGGCGTAGGCCGTCGCCGCACAGCCCAGGAATGTGACCGCCAGCCAGGCCCGGCGCACCAGCACATTGCTGGTCTTTTCCATTGTGCGCAATTTCCAGATGGCAAATGCACAGATTAGCACACAAACGAGCGCCCCTACAAAGACAAAGAGATCACTTGTGACGCGTAATCGACTGTTATCAGCGACATCGCTACGGGTCTGTAAATACAGCAGATAGAGAAAATGGAGAGCAAAGAAGCCAACGATCATCCACTTATAACGAGTGATATATATTTCTGCGATGGCTAATATTGGGGGTGACATCACCGGTCTGCGAGGAGTTTCTGGATTGGGTGGTGTGTCAGCGGCTTGCGCTATCCCCGGTTGTGGGGTGTTGTATGGAATTGTTTGTCCATATTTCCCCTGAAAAGAATCGTTCATTGAAACCTCCACTACATTGAGTCTTAAGGACCTCCGCTACATCGGATGTGAACGAATGCTTGTTTAAAAAAGGAACGCGTTAGTAGACAGGGAACCCATACATACTTGTGAGAACATTTACAATTACAAATTAGGAAAGGTATATGGAAATATAGAGACAAGCTAACATGTATAAAACTCATTGTCAATATTTGCAGAATATTTAATTAGTATGGGTGAATGAATACTTATAAATAAGTATATGAAATAGATGTACTATGAGCGTAATATATGGTATAAATGATTGAATAAAGGTTTATGCTTCTTAAAAATTCCACGGCAAGTGAACCGTTGCGAAGAACCTTTTAATGAGAAGAGACCAAATTATGAGGCGTATTTTGTGGGGAACATACGCATGGATGAGCCTGGAGAGTGGTAAGAATGAGCGATAAACGTGTGTGGCATGATTAATTGGCTATACAGAGTTATAAGAAGATGTTATAAATAAAAGGGATGGTATGTATTGTAATCGGATCAAGCACGCAAACGTTATAAGGACCAGGAAGAGGCAATCGGTATGACTGAAGCCGCTGTCGTATATACTACTATGCGTGAAAGTGCCGGTGCGGGGGCAGCTCTTGGCTGGCAAATTTGTGAAAAACTTGAGAAAGCTCCTGATGTAGTGCTTGTTTTTGTCTCGCCAGTCTATGACCATGAAGAGGTATTAAAGGCGCTTGAGCGAACTTGCCACCCTAAAATAATGCTGGGGTGTTCGTCTGCTGGCGAATTTGCAGGCCAGTTTCAGGGGCGTGGCATGGCCTGTGCTGTTGCCCTGACTTCGGATGAGATGCGCTTCTCGCTCGGCGTGGGACGTTGTCTTGCTGAAGATACCCGCAAGGCTGCGGCAGAGGTCGTTTCAACTTTTCATGGTGTTGAGGAGGCCGGTCGCCGGCGCAGTATCTCCCGTTTTGATACGTTATTCGACGATCTAGAGGTCAATAACAATCTCAAAGAGTACCGTTATCGGTCTGCTATTATTCTGCTCGATGGATTGCATGCCAGGAGCGAACAATTTCTGGAAGATCTGTCGGTCCTGACCTATGGCCGCTATCAGTTCTTTGGTGGGGGAGCAGGCGATAATGCTCAATTTGTGCGTACCGTAGTTTTTAATGGAACAGAGGTATTAATAAATGCCGTTGTTGCCTTAGAGATCCTTTCAGATAAGCCGCTAGGGATCGGGACGTTGCACTGCTGGACTCCTGTTACTGAGCCGATGGTGGCAACAGAGATCAATGGGCGAGATCTGATCAGTATCGATCACAGACCTGCTGTGGAGATCTTCCGTGAGCATGCTTCTCGTTCTGGCCAGTATTTTGATGTGCAGCAGCCAAGGTCTTTTTTGATTAACAACCTGATTGGAATTGATACAAGCGCCGGCTATAAGTTACGCCTGCCCTTGCAAATTAATCAGGATGGATCGATCACATGTGCGACTGCGATTCCTGAAAACGCCAAAATTCAACTTATGCATTCCACGGTGGCTTCAACGCTGGATGCTGCCGAAATGGCAGCCAAAACGGCGCTACAGCGTCTCTATGGCGGCAAACCGGCTGTTACCTTGTTTTTTGATTGCCCGGCTTCGCGTCTTCGTTTGGGTGATGCCTTTTTACAGGAGCTTCAGGCGATTCAGCGTGTTGGCGATATGTGTCACTTTGTGGGCTGCAATTCCCATGGCCAGATTGTTCGTACCGAGGGTCAGTATCACGGTTTTATGAACTGTACTCCTTCTGTGTGTATGATTCCAGGCTGATGCCCTGTCTGGTTGACATAAAAGAAAGCGGCGCAGCCAATAACAGGTCACGCCGCTTTCTTTTATGTCAGCGATCAGTTGTGGCAGGACTCCGTTCGTTAGTGAGATGTGTCGGTTGCGCGAAGCGTGCTTACCCCGCCACTTTCCCCCCTTTCTAGTGTATCTGCGATCGGTCGTTATTAAAATTCCGTCCCATTCCCCACCATAGGCGGGAAAAACTATAAAT
>DASSXK010000606.1:0-12968 GCA_035703945.1 Ktedonobacteraceae bacterium
GCTTCCCGGCCTCCTTGAATATATCCTGCGTCAGGGGTTTGCCCTGCAAGAAGTTTTCGACGGTGGTGGCATGCACTATGGTCGGGGCCAGACAGCCGAGCGTAACACGGGCCTCGCGGATATGCTCATCTTCAATCGTCAGGATGAGGGCGGCATTGATGACGGAAATCGCCTGGGCGCGGCGCAGACCGAGCTTGAGGAAAAGACCTCGCTCGTTGGGCTGCATGATCGGCACGCGGATTTCGGATAGCAACTCAGTGGGTTGCAGGACGGTTTTACGGACCCCACGATAGAACTCTTTCAGGGGCACAATGCGCTCGCCTGCACAACTGACCAGAACGAGTTCGGCATTGAGTGCGACCAGTGGGGTGATTGTATCGTTAGCGGGCGAAGCTGTAATCAGGTTGCCCGCGATGGTTGCGCGGTTACGGATCTGGGGCGCACCAACTTCCCAACAGGCCTGAACCAGTGGCAGGGCCGCCTGTTGGAAATTGGGCGAGGCCAGCACTGCATTGTGCGTTGCCAGCGCCCCAAGATGGAGATGGGTAGCGGAACGCCGGAGGTAACGAAGCTCATTCAGGCGCGTGATGTCGATCAATGTGCTGGTGGGTTTGACTCCGCGTTGGAGCTCGATCAGCACATCGGTGCCTCCGGCGATGATTCTTGCCGATTCGCGATGGTGCTCAAGTAGCTCCAGGGCTTCGGCAAGACTGGTTGGTTGTTTATAAGTTTGCCACATACATATTTCCTTCTAATCCATCCTCCGAAAAGGGCGGCGATGAGGCTGCATTGCCTCTTCAGGCATAAGAAGCAGGTTTGATCAGTCGCCCCAACGGAGACTGATGGAAATGACCATCCTGAAAGACGGCCTGGCCTCGCAGCAGCGTCCGCGTTATCCGTCCTCGAAATAAGCGACCAACATATGGGCTGTGCTGATGGCGATAATACAGATCGTCAGCTTGTAGTGTATGCTCATGGGTAAGATCCAGCAAGACCAGATCGGCCTCGCTACCAGGGGCCAGCGAACCTTTGCGTGGATATAGCCCGAAGCGATGAGCGCTGGCAGCGGATGTAACGTTCACCAGCCTGGAAAGCGGAACCTCGCGCCGGCAATGCCCCTCGGTCAACAAGAGTTGAAGGAGCGACTGGCAGCCAGAGATACCACCCCAGACCTCGAAGAAATTCTGGCTGGTTTTGAGATCGGCAGGCGCTGGTGAGTGATCAGAGGCGACCATTGGCAGGAGACCACTGATCAGGTGGGTCCAGAGCGCATCCTGCTCGGCCTGGGGACGCAGAGGAGGGGCACATTTGGCGAGCGGGCCCAGGGTTTCCAGATCGTCTTCGGTCAGAACGAGATAATGGGGGCAGGTTTCGCAGGTGACATCGATGCCCCGTGCTCGCGCTTCCGCGACAAGGGTCACACCACGACCGGTACTGACATGGACGATATGCAGCGAGCAAGCAGTTTCTTTGGCAAAAAGAATAGCCTGCTCAATTGCTTCGTATTCCGCCAGGGCCGGGCGTGAGCGTAGATAGTCGCGGATGCCGGTGCGACCAGCTTTAAGCGCCTGTTGGGCCAGGGTACCAGTGAGTTGCTCGTTCTCAGCATGGACCGCAACCGGCAGACCAAGCTTTGCTGCCATAGCCATTCCTTCGTAGAGCGTGGTATAGTCTACAGCTGAGAAGTCATCGATGCCGCTGTTACTCATAAAGGCCTTATAGCCGATTACGCCGCGCTCGGCCAGTTCTGGCAGGCGTTCGACGTTGCCGGGAACGAGGCCGCCCCAGAAAGCGAAATCGACAAGCGAGCTGGCCTGAGCGGCGGCCAGTTTGAGATCAAAGCTCGCGGCATCGATGGTTGGAGGGTGAGCGTTGAGTGGCATATCGAAGAAACAGGTTGTGCCACCGGCGGCCAGGGCGCGGGTGCCAGTGGCGAAGCCCTCCCAGTCCGTTCGACCGGGTTCGTTGAAATGAAGATGGGGATCGATCACGCCGGGCAAGATATGTTGACCGGTCGCATCAATCTCATCTTTCCCTGATCCATCTAAAGAGGCACCGAGAGCTACGATCAGGCCATCTTCGATGGCGAGATCGCTGCGAATCGGTCCACCCTGTGTAACCAACGTTCCATTGCGGATAAGCAGGTCGTAGCGGCTCATACATCCTCCACTTGTTTAGCGAGGTGCAATAGAAAGCGTTCAAGCACCTCGATAGCGATAGCCACATCCTCAACCTGAACAGATTCAGCCGGGTGATGGCTGATACCAGCCTTGCAACGCACGAAAAGCATCGCGATATTGGTGAGATTCGCGATGGCCGCTGCATCGTGACCCGCACCGCTTGCCAGGGGTTCCGACTCGTAGTTCAGATCGCGCATAGCTTCCGTCAGGAGATGGCTCAGGTTGGGTGTGCAGAAGACAGTATCATTTGCTTGTTTGGTCTGCCAATCGAGGTCAATATGGCGGCGCTGGCAGATCTCTGTTGCCTTGTTCCGAAGACGCTTGTGGGCCTGTTCGCGGATGGCGTCCTGCTGGTGACGTAGATCAAGGCTGAGCGTGACATGGCCAGGGATGACATTGCTTGCGCCGGGTTGAATATCCAGTTGACCGATCGTTGCGACGAGGCCGGGAGTCATATGGGCAAGAGTCTCAGCGGCAAAGGCGAATTCGGCGGCGGCGGCGAAGGCATCGCGGCGTAGCTCCATTGGAGAGGTTCCGGCATGACCAGCCATACCAGTAAAACTAATCGAGATGCGATACATGCCGGTGATAGAGGAGACAACACAGACGGGCGATTGACGGGCCTCCAGAACAGGTCCCTGCTCGATATGCACCTCACAGTAGCCGAGCACTTCGTGACGGTCGCGTTTGGCAAATGGAATTGCGTCCGGATCGCCCCCGAAGTCGCGAATGGCCTGCTTCAGCGAAATACCATCGGCATCGACAAGCGTAAGCAGGGTGGGTTCGAAGGTGCCAGCAACGACGCTGCTGCCCAGATAGGTATTGTGGTAACGTAGACCCTCCTCATCGGCGAAGGCCAGAACTTCGATTCCAAAAGGAAGGTTTTGCTGGCGACTGTGCAGGCGTTCGATGCAGGCCAGGGCAACCAGAACACCCAGGATGCCATCATACTTGCCAGCGTCTCGCACGGTATCCAGGTGGGAGCCAAGCAGCAAGGTTTTGGACTGCATTGTCGAGGCGGGATAGCGACCGACCAGATTTCCGATGGGATCAAGCCAGGTTTGCATTCCAGCGGCGTGCATCCAGGATGTGACGTGCTCGTTGACCTGACGCATCGCGGGTGTAGCGAAGCGGCGAGTCAGGCGCTGTGGTTCTTCGCTGATCGCTCCCAGCAGGTCGCAGCGTTGCATAACCTGTGCGGCAGAAGAAGTGATTTGTAGCATCATATTCAACTCCCTCGATAGGTGCTGTAAGACCAGGGTGTAACCAGTAACGGGATGTGATAATGGGCCTGGGGATCAGAGATTCCGAACCTGACCGGCACCTGATCCAGGAATGGCGGATTGCCGCTCTCCACGCCTTGCGCTTTGAAGTAGTTGCCGACCGCGAAGATCAGCTCATAGCTTCCCCGCAGGAGTTCCGCAGCTTGCAAGAGCGGCTCCGGAGCCCGACCGTCTGGTCCGGTCTCAATCGTCTTGAGCAGTGTGCGTTCTGTTTCGCCCTCTGGCGTGATGGAGAGCCGCCAGCACTGAATTATGAGCTGGCTGGCCGGGCGACCATGCATTGTATCAAGCACATGGGTGGTAAGGCGACCAGGCATAGCTTAGACCTCCCGGCTGCTTTCGGCGCGACTCATCTTCAACTTGATGAGGCCATAGGCCGAGAAGGGATCGCTGTAGACCTTCAGGCGGGGATTATCTTCGGAGACGGCCATTGGATCACGGGTGCGGTTCTGCCCCTCGAACGAGATTTCCGCCAGTTGAGGGAAACGGAGCAGCAGGCGCTTGCCCATCTCATGAAAAAGGTGCTGAATGGATTCGCTGACGAACTCGTGGAAGACGACCTGGATCACATCACGAATCTGCTCGCTGGCAACATAGTTGTCCCGTGTGAGATCGAGCAGATCGGTCGGGTTCTGGTAGCGCCAGCCAACATCCATATAGATGTAGAGGGGACGATCGACACGCTCGGGGAGCGTCGTATAGCTGTCCTGAATGAATTTGGTAAAAGAACTACCAGTGACTTTGAGCAGTTGCAAATTGACGCGGCTGCATCGATGGGCTGTAATTGTTGGTTGTTGATTAATGCGAGCAAAATCCAGACTGGCAACGGCAAAATCATTGTGTGAGCGACTGAAAAGGACCGGGCTGACACTAAATGTTGACATGTCAACGTTGGAAGCAGAGGGAGCGGGGACCGACACCTCGCCGAAGGCCAGCTCACGTCCCGTAAGTCGGAGGCTTTCCATCTGAGGATAGGTATTGAGGAACTCATGACCCAGATGCTTCAAGAAGGTCTCGATTGTGGCTCCCTTGAAGGCCAGGGCTTGCCTGAGTACAAAGTTCTTCATACTATCGGTCGCGACAACATTGGAGTTATCGCCGATTGTATAGGCCGGGAGGAAATTATCTCCGAAGACCTCGACATCGACCTCCAGGGCAAACAAGGTATTCTCACGGCCGCTGAAGCTGGACTCAGGGATGGTTTTTAAATGGCGCAGGGGTTGAGCGTAGACGCGGTAGATGGGAACGCTGGCTTTGCCATAACTGATTTCGTAGTGGTAGGTTGTATCTGTCATTTGGGTGCTCCTCAATAAGCCTGCGGCGTGCTTTTTTCAGCGGTAAAGGTGGTTGAACTGTTTGCCCGTTTATAGTATAGATTCGGCCTGAAAAACGAGATCGCGCAGGCGGAACATACAAATCTTGGCAACTTCTGCCAGGGCGGTTGCTAGCTCCTGTTCACGAGTATGGTGGAGACGGGTTTGAAAGCCACTGAGGATCTGGTCTTTTTTGTTTTCGCGGGCACAGATCACAAAAGGGAAGCCGAAACGCTCGCGATAGGCCTGGTTGTAGTCTGTAAAAGCCGCGATTTCGGCAGGCGAGAGGCGGTCCAGACCGGCGGATGCCTGCTCCGCAGTGGAAGCGGGGGTCAGGGTACCGGCAAGGGCGGCGCGTCCAACGAGGTCCGGGTGGGCCTGGAGCAGGGCGATCTGCTGATCGAGCGGTGCGTTATACATAACGTGGCAGAGGGTATTGTAGAGGTGTGTGCTATCCCGAAAAGGGCGATTCTGCCAGGAAGCGGAAACAATCCAGGGTGGACCCTCGAAAAGTGTGTTCAGACGCTCGGTGAAGGCCTGTTGATCAAGGCTATTAAGCTCTTGTAAGGTGATCTTATTCGTATCTATACCCATTTCTCGTTTGTGGTTGGAGAGAGCATCAGAGGCGATGCAAAGGGCTCCAAACCAGGGATGCAGATTGGCTAGAGATGAGCGAATGATTCAAAGGCGCGGGCTGATGCTGCCGCACAGAGTGGCTTCATATATTACCACCGAAATTTAAGTATAATGAGCGGCTCAGGGGATGTCAAGCTCTGGCCTGAAGCGTGATAGACATCCCCTTTGTTGTTTGCTGGGAGGTTAATGCTTAATCCAGCGTGGTATTTCGTCCAGCAGGATGTTCATGCCTTCCTGGAAGGTCTGGGTGTCCCCGCCGAGTCCGAAACGAATGAAGTTGCTGTAATCGGGCCCGAAGACGAAGCCGGGTAGCAGCAGAATCCGGTGTTCCAGGGCGAGATAGCGGCAGAAGTCTTCCGTCGGGAAAGGGAACTGGACGAAAGACATATAGCTGGCTTCGGGTCGCTGCCAACGTAGGGTTTCGCCAGCAAGGGCGTTAACTTGCTCGATCATCTGGGTGAGCTGTTCGCGGTTGGTGCGGGCTGCTGTCAGGCGTGGGGCCATGATCTGTGAGGAGTGGCGCAGTGCGATTTCAGCCAGAAACTCGCCAGAGACGTTGCCGCAGATGCTGGTGTAGTCGCGGACCTCGCTGATGCGCTGCAAGATTTTCTCGTTTCGAGTGGCAATCCAGCCGATGCGCAGTCCACCGAGTCCCCACGGTTTTGACATATCGCCGAGGCTGATCGCATTCTCAACGACATCGACAAGCGGAGGGATGGGTGTACCATCCAGCGCGATCAGGCGGAAGACTTCATCGCTCACCAGTTGGGCACCAACGCGCTCTGCCAGCCTTGCGATAGCCTGCATTTCTTCGACATGCAGCGTTGTGCCGGTGGGATTGTGGGGATTGACCAGGTAGACCAGGCGGGTTTTCTCGTCGATGAGCCCGGCGAGACGATTCAGATCTATTTTCCAGTCCTCTTGCAGGCGTAAGGGGAGGCGGCGTACCTCGAAGCCGAGGGCCTGCGCGATCGTTGGCAGAACCTCAAAGCAAGGCTCTTCGATGACAATGTTCGCGCCCGGTTCCAGCAGCGACCAGACCAGCAGTGAGAGCGCCTCGTTAGCACCCGATGTGATCTGGATGTTTTTGGCTGTCTGATCTGAGTAGAGTTGAGAGACGGCCTGACGCAGCGCTTCGCCGCCTGCATTTTCGATATAGCCAAGGCTGAGATTGAGATAGCGAGAGGTTGTCTGCTGGTCTTCCAGGGCAAGGAGTTCCTGAGTTGTGACGTTATAGGGGGCACTGGCTGATAGGTTACGTATACCGGGTACAAATTCAAATTCTACAAACCAGCGTTCAAGACGAAATGGTGACAGGGATGGCATGCAGGTGTCCTTTCTTGCATGTTCGCAAAGCTTGCTTGTTAAGAAGAGGTCTATCTTTGAAAGCGTACAATAGTTATTGATTGGTTGCACCAGCCATTGGGTTGCCTGAGGGGCAGAATGTGCCAGCCATTTGCTGTTCGTGAAAATGCTGACGTTTCGTAGCGTGTTTTTTGATTTTGTGATGCCAGCGGATCTAGAGACTCAAGCTGTATTGGAAGAGTGGTGATCGGGCTTTTCATTGTGCTTGCTTTCGTCGTAGGGAGTGCTGTGAGGACGACTGGAGAGAATCGCTTTGGTAGGAGATTGCTACTGAGGAGCGAAGGACTCACCCTCTGAATACCTATTCCAAACGAAGGGTAAAAATGTGGAAGTTTTGGAGGGGGAATTCTAAAATTGGATGAATGGAAGCAAAAAGAGACCGCCAACCGAAGTCGGCGATCCCCTTTGTGATACGTGGGTAAAAATTTATTAGTAGGAAAGGACGCAGCCACCTGCATTGCTGTTGAAGGCATTGCTCCAGAGCGACTGAACAGGGAAGCTTCCGGTGCTCAGTGAGATGTTGGCAGATGCACCCTGACCGGAGCTGATCCAGGCACACTTGTCTCCGTTCTCTTTGCCGCTGCCATCGAGCCAGCCACCGTTGGGGAAGATGTCGCTTTCGGTCTCGCCGAATTCATGACCACCAACAATCGTGATACCATCGGTCAGACCAGCAGAGCCAGCATTGACGAAGTTGGCGCCACAGCTTGACCCGGCATCCGTGATGTAAGGCATGTTGGTATAGGCAATGTTACCATAGCTTGAGCTTGTCGAACTGTGCCAGGCACAGAACTGTGTGCCGAAGCCGCTGATGCTGTTGCCAGTCGCGGTGTTGATAACATACTGAACCGTGGTATTCACGGAAGCAGATGTGTTACCAAAATGTGCAGCCGCATTAACCGCTTCGCTGGCTAAGTTTGATTGGGTTGGTCTGGATGGTGCTGCGGAAGCGTTATCGTACCAGACCCCGGCCAGTACACCTGAGGGATTGGTGGCGTGAACGCCAGAAGTGCCACAGGTAATGGTGCCAGTGCTGACGCCCTGGCAGTACTGGGTAACGGAGTTGTTCCAGCTTGAGCCACCGACGCCATTGAAGAAATTCTGCTGAATGGCTGCTTCGCCCGAAGGATCATTGTTGTTCCATTGTGAACCCCAATAGATCAAATAAACTTTGTCGCCACCGGTTTCGACGCCAGAGCCGCTGACGCCACCATGATAGGTAAGATTTGTGCTTCCGCCACCACAATTAACATGGCAGGTGGCTTTTTTGATACCCATCATGTGGAGTGGACGCATGCCTGAGACGTGGGCGCTGGCGCTTGCAGAGCCGAAAGATGTCGCCAGAGTGATCGCGATGGCAAACGCGATAGCAAATGGGACAACAATGAGGGAACGGGATCGATTCATTCCTTTGTAACTCCTTAGTGTACTTACCCGGCATCTTGCCGAGCTTTAGGGACACAAAAATACGCACCATACTCCCAAATAAGCCTTAAGCAAGGCAGGGGAAATGAGTGTGTTTCCTTGTAGCCCTCCGATTGTGTTTGGGTAAAACGCAGTCAAAGTACGATCTTAAAGGTGAAAGGCAATTTCTTTGCTTTTCAGATATCTCCGTTCTTGCTCACCTCTGGCACCAAAGGTGAAATACATAATGCAAGCCCTTTCTTCCTTGAAAGTAACGGACCATCTGATGCAGCGAAGTCTCCTTTTTGGCCGAGCCACCATGAAAGGAGAGAGAATCCAAAGAAAAACATGCGTATTGGTTATTTCAAGCATCGGGTTGTCGCTTCTGTATGAGAGGAAAGGCACACTCCGCTCATATAGAAACTTGCTTTTTAGAATACATATGTCTTCTTACAATGATAGTTGTAATTTACTGCAAAAAAGTTACGGGTAAATAGAGATCTTTTTTTACTGTGAAAAAAGAAAAAAGATTCGTACAGCTAATCGTATCTGTCTGCTGCTTAGCAGGAGTTTTTTCCTGTTATTCCTTGATCTCGATTGCTTAATGTAGATAAGATTATGCGAGATACTGTGGTTAATCCTGCCTCAAATGGAGAGGTGGACAATGGTATTAATAAATTAAGAAAGAGGAGAATAACTATTATGCTTCTTTCAAAGACATTTGATGCTCAAGAGACAACGCTAGTTTCTTCTTTTGTGCGATTGAGGACAATGAAAATGGTATAGTAAAAAAACAATCTGTAACGGTGTTGTTCGAAAGCTCATGAAGGCTGGAGGTCAATGTATGCTGCTCCATAATGCAACTATCATTACGATGAATCCTACACGCGATATTTTGGGCGATGGCGCGGTCGCGGTCCAGCATGGCCGAATTGTTGCCGTGGATAAATCGGCGGTGCTGCTGGCACGTTACCCCGAGGAAGAGCGGGTGGACCTGGGTGGAAAACTACTGATACCGGGTCTGATCGATACGCATGTCCATCTGGCGCAGGCTCTGATTCGGGGCTGCGCGGACGATATGGCCTTGATCCAGTGGCTCTGCGAGCGCGTCTGGGTTTTGCAGGGTAATTTTACAGAGGATGATGGATATGTCAGCGCCCGCCTGTGCATCGGGGAGATGCTAAAATCGGGTACGACGACCTTCCTGGAATCAATGCTGGCACATCGTTATGGCTTTGATGGCATCGCGCGAGCCGTGGAGGAGAGCGGTATTCGAGCCTGCCTGGCGGGAATTGTGATGGATACCGGGGTCTATGTCTCGGAAAATAATGTGATGCATCCGGGGATGGTCGAGAGTCGAGAAGTCAGCCTGGGCGGTGTGCTGGAAATGCACTCCAAATGGCAGGGACAGGCGAATGGGCGGATTCAGGTCTGGTTTGGTCCGCGCACGCCGGGTGGGGTCTCGGATGAGCTGTACCGCGAGATGAGCACGCTGGCCCGACAACGCGAAATGGGGATCACGATGCACCTGGCCGAAGTTGAGGCGGACAAGATCTTCCTGAACGAAAAATATGGCCTGTCGCCGGTCTACTATGCCGAGAGTGTTGGCCTGCTGGGACCCCGCAGCGTGCTGGTCCATATGGTCTGGCTGGATGACGCGGATATTGCCAAACTGGCCGAGACCGGCACGCATGTCTCGCATAATCCCTCCTCAAATAGCAAGCTGGCTTCGGGCGTGTGTCGGGTTCCGCAGATGCTGGCAAGCGGCGTGAATGTCGCGCTGGGTTGCGATGGCGGTCCCAGCAACAATGATTATGATATGGTCCGCGAAATGAAGCTGGCGGCGATTCTGCATAAGGCCGTTACACACGACCCGTTGATTGTGCCAGCCGAAACAGTCCTGGAGATGGCAACGATCAATGGTGCCCGTGCGCTGGGGTTGGAGCAGGAGATCGGCTCGATTGAAGTGGGTAAGAAAGCGGATCTGGTTGCGATTACGCTGGATCGGTTGCACACCACTCCCTCTTACAATCCCGTTTCGACACTGGTCTACGCGGCAACGGGAGGCGAGGTCGAGATGGTCATGGTGGATGGCAAGGTTGTGGTTAAAGATGGACAGCTACTGACCCTGAACGAGCGAGAGGTGATGCGAGATGCTCGCAAACATGCCGATCAGCTCTATCAGCGAGCGGGAGTTGATACCAATCCCAAATGGCCGCTGCTTTAGTTGTTCCAGAAGAAAGGCAGTCGCCATCAAGCATTGTTTGATGGCGACTCTCAAAGCTATTGAGGAGGCTAGCCAGCGAACTTATAAACGGGTTGTCCTTTGCTAGCGGTTTTGATGCGGAAGAGATCGCCAGCCTGGGGATATTGGGCTTTTTGTTCGTCGCTAAGTTCCTTGTGGGCCGAAGTGATATAGAGTTCATTGAGGAACTTGCCGCCGAAAGATGTGCTACTGGTATTGGGTGAAGGAACATAGATCTCGTGGTTTAGTTTGCCCCTGGGATCAAAGCAACTGATTTTCCCCTGGCTCCAACGGGCGCTCCAGAGATAGCCGTCGGAATCGATCGTCAGGCCATCCGGGACGCCCTCGTTTTCCGGGGTGTGAATGAAATCGCGGCGATTGGAGACCGTGCCGGATTCGAGGTCAAAGTCGTAGGCGTAGATAACGTGCTCGGTCGAGTTTGCCATATACATCGTCTTCTGATCGGGACTCCAGCCGATGCCGTTGGGGAGCCAGAGATTTGTATCCATGACGTGAAGTGAGAGATCGGGATCGAGGCGATAGAGGCTCCCTTCGGGCTTCGAACTTTTCTCGGTGGGGTCGCACATCGTGTTGGCCCAGAAGCGACCTTTGCCGTCAATCGCCCCATCATTGAAGCGGTTATAGGGCTTGTCCGGTTCGGGATTGACGATGACCTGCAAGCCCTGCTGCTCATCCCAGAAGGCCAGGCCTTTTTTTGTGCCCATCACAAGTCCCCCGGAAGCCCGGAAGCGCAGGACCCCGACCTGGGTACCAACATCAAATGTCTCAACGTTGCCGCTGGCTGGGTCCAGGCGATTAATTTTATTTTCGTAGATATCTACCCAGTAGATCCGCTGCTCATCGGGATTCCAACACGCTCCCTCTCCCAAGGTATTCTGGCTTGCCAGAACGTGTTCAACTTCTTGCATATTTCAGCCTCATTTTCTTCATTAAATACACGTTTAGCCCCGAATGATCGAATCTGATAATTATGAAGGTTTCGTGGGATTCGAGTGCCATATGTGTTAGGGTTATCGGCTTTGCTCTTTATTCTAGCAGGTCATCTTACTTCGTGGCTATATGTTCGTAAGCCGATAGGTGATATAGTAAAGCGGCTTCTTTATTATGGATGATCCTGATATTGAAACATATTTCAACCTGGGAAAGAGAGTATTCTTTTTATGAAAGCATTACGGCTCTATTTTGATGGAAGGATGATGTGGAGATGGCCGAGGTAGTTAGTTTTGGGGAAACGATGTTGCGTTTGACGCCTCCGGCAGCGGGACGTGTGGAGGGGGCACAGAGTATGGATCTTTATG
The DNA here is from genome assembly GCA_035703945.1 of Ktedonobacteraceae bacterium. GTDB lineage: Bacteria > Chloroflexota > Ktedonobacteria > Ktedonobacterales > Ktedonobacteraceae > DASSXK01. Next base: position 11,746 of record DASSXK010000606.1, read on the forward strand.
TTTCGGGTCCTGAATCGAACGCGCTGGCCTGTATGTCTCGATTGGGGGTCTCGACCCTCTGGTTATCGGCCTTGCCTGCTAATCCTGCGGGGAGAAGAGTTGTAAATGAGCTAAAGAGCCATGGCGTAGATACTCAACATATAGTCTGGTCGGCTGGTGAAAAGAGTCGGCTGGGAACATATTATGCAGAAGACGCGGCGTTCCCGCTGGGTCCTCAGGTCTGGCATGATCGAACATATTCGGCCTTCACCCAGCTTCGACCCGATGATGTTGACCTGTTTGTGCTGGCGGAGGCGAAACTGCTCTACATGACAGGGGTCACGCCAGCCCTGGGACGCAATGCGCGCACGATTTTTGAGGATCTACTGGGGGAAGCCGCCGCCCGCAAGGTGTCCCTGGCATTTGATGTGAACTACCGCTCGAAACTCTGGCTGGCGGATGAAGCGGCGGGCACGCTTGATGACGCTTGCCGCCAGGCCGACGTGCTTTTTTGTACACTTGAAGATGCCGATGAGCTCTGGGGGCTGACCGGAAATCCCGAGACCGTCTTGCGGCAGCTTGGCAGGAAGTTTGCCAATGAGAATTCTAAGAAGACCTATGTCATGACATTGGGAAGTGAGGGGGCGACCCAGTTGCAGGGCAATGTCTGCCTGCATGTGCCAGCCCTGCCGAACGAGGGACGCTGGCGCTTTGGATTGGGTGATGCGTTTGCCGCTGGCTATCTCTACGCCTACCTGGGCGGAAAACTCTTCAAAGATCTGGAAATGGAATCCATGACGAATGAAGGGCTGGCAATTAATTATCTGCGTTTCGCCAATGCGATTGCCTCGCTTAAGTGCTGTATCGCGGGGGATATTGCAACGATAACCCTGGATGAGGTGCGAGCGGTGTTGCGACCGTCGAAACGTCGCGTGCGCTAAGGAATAGATGCGCCGCCAGTTGGGGTAAGATCGACAGAGAGTAATCTGCCAGCGTTGGTGATGAGACCAGGATAGTCATGCTGTAACAACCTGAAGAGACTATCCGGGGTCTCACTTTTTTATCGCTCGTTTGCTTGTTTGGAATTATGCTTGCTCAAGAGAGGCGTGATTGCCACGCTTAGCAATGCGATCAAAATGCTTGCCGCCCCTGCCCAGGCGAGCTGCGTGAGCGGGAGGAAGAGGAGCGCCAGCCCACCAATAGCGGCTCCGCCCGCAATTCCCAGGTAAAGGGCAGAGTTATTG
>DASSXK010000621.1:0-3159 GCA_035703945.1 Ktedonobacteraceae bacterium
GTATCCGCGATGAGGGCGTGACGGTCTTCCTGGTGGAGCAGAATGCCTCAATGGCGCTTTCACTGGCCGATCGAGGATATGTGCTACAGACGGGTAAGATTGTGCTGAGCGATACCGCCAGTAATCTCTTGAATAATGATCTGGTTCGCCAGGCCTATCTCGGTGGTGCTTAGCGTCCATACACATAATAAAAAAAGAGGCGAGGCCTGGATTTTACTCGGGCCTCACCTCTTTTTTTTATGCGTGCTTAGCGTTTGTCCAGGCGAGCATGAAGTTCCTTAATGCGCTGAATTACTTCCTGAATCGTCGTTACCCCCAGGTCCTCCATATCTTCGCGGAGGGTTTCAAGCATCTCCAGCATCTCCATATCTTCATATTCCTGGTATTCCTCATCGTCTTCCAGATCGCTCTCAGGACGATCCTCCCTGGCGATGAGGGTGAGGTGCTTCTTCGAGCGAGCACCCTGCGTTGGTCCTTCCGGCGTTTCCATTTATTTTCTCTCTTTCGATCTTATCAGGTAGCGTGGGACAGTCTCTATTGTATCCGCTTTCCGCTCTTCTGAAAAGTTACACATGTTCTAAATTAATAGGTTTTTGGCCAGATCTGTCCTAAAACAGGAACGAGGTCTCTGGTTGCTGATAGGTCCAACCCGGCTGGCTATCGTTGGCCTCATCAACAAGCTGCGGGGAGCCTTGCGGCGTCCCCTGCTCTGTCAGACTGGCTGTGTACAGGCCCGGCTTCAAATGCTGACCGGGCCAATTCAAACGCCCCCGCGTGAGAAAAACAAGCTGCTGGCTATCGGCCGACCAGGGACTGTTTGAAAGTGGTTGAAGCAAGGTAGCGGTGCTAGCCAGGTTGATGGGTTGATGGGGCGCTGTGGTTAACGGCTGATTATCTTGCAGCAGCAGATGCGACTGGTTCTGTTGGATATTCAGGATCTGAAGCGAGTGTTTGCCATCCAGAAGCAGAAATCGGTTGTTGGGAGACCAACTGGGAACGCTATCAACCTCGCCTGTAATCCTGGCAACGACCTTGCCTTGCAGATCAAAAATTGTATATGTTGCACCAGTGCTGGTGAGAATATGCTGGCCGTCGGGTGCCCAGGCAAACTGCTGGCAGGTGCAGGTGGTTATTATCCGTTGCGTACCTGCGGCTGTATGTAGCATCAACTTGACTGGCAGCGGCGAGCTTGAGTTCGTCTGATGTTGCGGGCTGGCCTCAAGCGCGAAGAGTAAAGCCGGTTGACTTTGCCCCGGTTGCCAGAGGAGACGTTCAAGCGAGGCGCTTAATGGATGGCCCGCCAGGTGCCCTGAAATCAGAAATTGTTGATCGTTTCCCGTTATGCTTGTGGTAAAGGCTCCCTGCTGAGAAGTGCCAGCTACCAGACGAGCGGCGCTATTAATTGAAGGGATCGCATTGCTATTGGGGAGCAGGTGACGAGCGATCCCGCCAGGCTGATCGCTTTGGGAAATATACCAGAAGGCCGCCAATGGCGAGCTTGCTGTATTCAGCGTTTCGCGGTAGAGCAGACGATCGCCGCTGCTATCCCACCAGGCATTGCTTTGCTCTACGTTACTTTGAGTGCCGATAATGGTAATGGGAGTGCCGCCATCCACACCGATTGTATTCAGGGCTGAGGGCACATCGCCAATTGTGCCGCTTACTGGCCCCGAGGGCAGATGCTGCCCGGCGCGGGTTTTTGCAAAATCGCTATCGAGCGTCCGGAAGACCAGCAGATGATGATCAGGGGACCAGGCGTATCCAATAATCGGGGTATCTGGCGACTCAACCTCAAAGGCATTGGCGCCATCGGGATCGATGGTCCAGAGATGCCCATCGCGAATATAGGCGATAACATTGCCGCCTGTATGGCCGGGACTACATGCTGCTACTGTGCTTAAGAGCAGGAGCAGGGCCAGTGAGAGGAGGATGATACGTTGCGCTTTCATAAGCTCCAGTATAGTGGGCAGGTGAGGGCAGCGTCAAGCATTTTGCTTATTCGCTTCACCGATGGCTTGTATCAAATCTTGATGAATTTTTGAGGAATTCTGTTGTATGCTACTGGTATTGCCTGAAGAGATTATTATGGGTGCAGCATAGTTGCCTCTCTCAATAGAGAGAATAGTAGAAGTGGGGCAGGAGAAAATGACAGAGCTGGATTCTTTACCTCGGCTGGAAGAACGAGATCAGGGGCCGGCCTGGCGTCGGAATCTGATTGATTGTCTGTTGGGTCTGTTCGGGTCGCTGCTGGTGACGCTACTGATTTATGCCTTTCACCTGTATCCCAGTATTCCGAATATCTCGCTTACCTATCTGTTGGTGGTGCTGGCGCTGGCGAGTCGGCGCAGCCTCTTTTCGGCAATATTTGCCTCATTTGTGGCATTTGCCTCATTCGACTTTTTTCTGGTGGACCCCTTGTTCACCTTTACGATTACAAAATTTGAGGAATGGCTGGCGCTGTTTGTTTTTCTGGCAACGGCGGTGATTACCGGGGAGCTAGCGGCTGCCTTACGCAAACGGGCGGAGCAGGCCAGTCGGCGCGAGCGTGAAACACGCATCCTGTACGAACTGGTGCGAGCAACAAATCGTGAGGAGAATCTCGCACGCCAGTTAAAGGTGATTTCGGACGCGATGGTCATGGTATTTGCTCCGCTGGGTGTGCGTGATTGCCTGATTTTACTGCCCGGTCCTGATGGCAAGCCCTCAATTGTTGGAGGTATGGTTGATAGGCGAGAGCCGCAGAAACTCTCGCCCGATGAGGAGGCGACCGTTGCCTGGGTTATGAAGCAGGGACAGACGGTTGAACTGCATGATGTCTCGTTGGCCGGGCAGCAGCAATCGGGCCACTATGCCCCCCGAGCGATCGTGAGGAGCACGATAAGTCGGGCCTCGCTGCGTCGGTATATTCGCCTGTATCCATTGCAGACCGGGAGCCGTGTGATTGGCGTGATGCGCTTGCTGATTGAAGACGATCCCCGCTTTGTGGAAGGAAATAAGGGGCTTGGCGTGGAAGGACCAAGAGAACAGACCAATCCACGCACAGCCTTTTTCTGGACCTTTCTTGATCAGGCAACCTCTGTTATCGAACGGGCGCGGCTGCGGCGAGAGGCCTTGCAGGTTGAGCTGCTGCAAAGGACAGATGCTTTGCGAGCGGCGCTG
>DASSXK010000037.1:0-3144 GCA_035703945.1 Ktedonobacteraceae bacterium
ATTGTGGCGGAGAAAGCTGGTCGTGGCCTGGGTCACGACCTCCACGCGCTTTTGAGTTCACACTATGTGCCGGCTTTTGTTGCCCTCAAGGAGAGAGGTGCGACAGTGAATGAGCTTCGTACGCTTCGGAAGCGTGCCCGCTTTTACCCGCTTGATCTTTCGGTGACATTTCGTGATGGCCGAATGGTTCCCTATGTTGTCATTTTAGGCTCAATGGCCTTTCAGGTCTGCGCTGAAATCCCCTACCGCGCTATCTGCATCGACCGACACAAGACGCAGGCAGCCGACGAAGAACCTATGATCTGCTAAGCAATGAAAGGACCAAACCGTGACTCAGGTAACAACCTCTCAAACAACGAATGCTCGCTTGCAAAGTGGGGAGCTTTTCTCAATGCTTTTGCGCCTGCACCCGGTCGAAGCAGGGAAAGTTTCGCCTGGCTCAGGCAATCATATTCAGGCCGCTTTCCTGGATATGGTTCGACAGGCCGACCCGGCCCTGGCGGAAGCGCTGCACGCACCCAACCAGCGGCGGCCCTATACCCTCAGCTTGCTGCAAGGCTTTAACCAGCTTTCGAAAGACCAGTTGGCAGCGGCTACCAATAAAAATCAACAGCTCTCTGTCTCGCCGGGGCAGGTTTACTGGCTGAGGATCACGATGCTCAACGCGACTCTCTTCGGCTCCTTCGTCCAGTACCTTATTCTCAAATCCCGCGCCCTGACCTTTCGCATTGGCGACACTCGTTTTGAGATCAGCCGCCTACTGGCCTCGCCCCAAGCACCAAACATTCCTCAATCATCCTGGGTTTCCTATTCCTCCTTCGCGGAACTGCGCATGCTTCAACCAGCCCAACATACGTACCTGTTTGAGTTTGCCTCGCCGACGGCCTTTAGCAAAGGTCAAAAAGCCTGGGGCAAGCTCTTGAAGCTCTTTCCTGAAGCCCCCGATGTGTTTGAGAGCCTGGCAAAGCAGTGGGAAACGTATGCCCCGGCCGACCTGCGCCTGGCTGCGCAAGATCTTTCTTCCGAGCGCATCGCAGACTGGTGCGCGGAAAATGTTATCCTCTCACGCTATACGCTGGAGACACGCTACCTTCCCTCCAGCAAATTCGGTCAGACAGGTTTCCTGGGCGAAGCCAATTACGAGGTCAAGGGCAATCCCCACGATCCCGAGGCTCGCTGGCTTTCAACGCTGGCTCGCTTCGCGCTTTTTAGTGGCGTGGGCTATAAGACTGCGATGGGGATGGGTCAAACACGTTGCTCCAATCTCAAAGGAAGTGTTATCAAGCAGGAGGCATCTCAGGAGGATACACCATGATCCCGCATCAGCCGCCAGAGGCAATACCACTCTCTTACCTGAACGCGCTCGAATATTGCCCTCGACGCTTCTACTATGAATTTGTCCAGGGCGATATGCTGGTGAATGAATTTGTCCTCGAAGGCACGCTGCTCCACGAGCGGGCAGATGACCCCGGCCAGCACCGTTCGCAGGAGGGCGAAATCACGATCAACCATCTTTATCTCTACAGCGAGACGCTCAAGCTTTCCGGCTTTGCCGATATCGTTGAGGAGGAGCATGGAAATCTGATTCCCGTTGAATACAAACATGGTCGCGAGGGAAAGTGGCTCAACGATCACGTGCAACTCTGTGCTCAGGCTCTCTGTCTGGAAGAGCGACAGCCGGAGAGTCCTCCGATCCCTTACGGCTATATCTTCTACTTCGGCTCCCGCAAGCGCATCCAGGTCGAGTTTACGTCGGAACTGCGTGCGAAAACCCACGCGGCCATCGACCTGGCTTTCCAGACGGCGCTGCTTGAAAGACCACCATTGCCACTCGATGGAAAAATCGCGATTCGCTGTCGAGATTGTAGTTTGCATACGCTTTGTTTGCCTGAAGAAGTCAAGCTGTTACGCCAGAAAGGAGATACTCATGCCAACGCTCTACCTGACTGAAGACCGTGCCCTTGTTCGACGCGATTCGGAAGATTGCCTGTTGGTGCAAATTCCTGAACGTCGCGGTGAGAATGGTCTCATCCTTGCACCCGCATCTAAAAGGCGCATCCCTCTGATTAAGGTCGAGGATGTCGTTGTGATGGGCGAGGTGACTCTGACTTCTTCGGCCTTGCATATGCTGTTGAAGCGCAATATCGAGATCCATTTCTTAAATGCGCTCGGACAGTTTCAGGGCCGCCTGTCACCCGCGCTCTCAAAGAACTCATTGCTGCGCCTGGCCCAGCACCGCACGCACAACGATATTCGCAAACGGTGCGAACTTGCGCGGCGTTTTGTCATCGGCAAGCTCTCCAATCAGCGCACCATGCTTCAACGTTACAATCGTCGCCTTGCAGATCCCGAGCTTCAGCAACAGATTGAACAGATGGCTCGGCATATCCAACGCTTAAACGAACTGCTACCCGAAGATGATAATGCACCGTTACTCAGCAGTGGTGATACCGGCATTGATGGTACGCTGCTGGAAACCATTCTAGGTTTAGAAGGAGCGGGAAGTGCTGCCTACTTCCGCTGTTTCGGCAAACTTTTCTCTGACCGACAACAATGGTCCTTTGAGGGTCGGGTGAAGCGCCCACCGACCGATCCCATCAACGCTCTGTTAAGTTATGGATATTCCTTGTTGACCGGCCAGGTTTCCAGCATTGTGCAGATGGTTGGCTTTGATTCCTATGTAGGGTATCTGCATAGCTCGGTGTATGGACGCCCGGCCCTGGCGTTAGATCTGGTGGAAGAATTCAGACCGGTGATCGTTGATTCGGTCGTACTCACGCTACTCAACAATCGGATGCTCACCAAAGAGGATTTTCTTGTTGAGCTTGGGGCCTATCGTTTAAAGAAGGAGCCACGTAAAATCTTCTTAACCCGTTTTGAGGAGCGGCTCAACGAGGAAATCACGCATCCCACCTTTGGGTACAAGAAAAAGTACCGGCATTGTATAGAGCTTCAAGCAAGACTGGTGGCGAAATATCTGACCAACGAAATCGATACCTACCCGCCATTGATTATCAAATAACAGGTGAGGAGCATATGACCTCGAAAAATGTGGACGCGTCTCAGACAACCTGCTATATTATAGCCTACGATGTTCCTGAAGATCGCAGACGTACAAAAATCCACAAGATCCTGACGGGTTTT
>DASSXK010000061.1:0-3227 GCA_035703945.1 Ktedonobacteraceae bacterium
TGCCAGGCGATATAAGTGCCAACGTAGTGCCCCATGCCCTGCACATTATCCAGCAGTGTGTGGACCTCTTTATATTTCAAAGGATTGCTACGTCGCCATTGGGCATGGAAGTAGGCGGCATCGGCGGGAATTTCCGTCAGAGCATAGGTAATCTGGAAGTAGAGTACTACTTCATGTTCGCTAAGATTTTCAAGTGTGATTTTAGCTGATTTGCGGAAGGGCATCTCCCAGTAGGAATTCATACCACCTGAAGGATTGACCGCGATTGGTAACGAACTGATATTGCAATGTTCGCGCCAGCCGTTGGCAAAGAAATCGCCATAGGGGGTTTCGATTGAGGGATGCAGTTCGTCATCCCAGTATGCTCGTAAGATGAGACTGCGCCAATGCCCAGGAAAAGTCGTCATCCAGATATGCTGAATGGCGCCGGGTCCTTCGATCTCCGCGAGAGTCACAGTGCTTTTTGGGGCGATTTTAATCGAGGGAGAGATCTTCCATCCCTGTCCCAGATCACGGGCGCAGTCAGCGCCTGTGCCTTCCGTTGCCATCCCTCCTTTCCCTTTTTCGCCCGTGAAGTTCTCCGCGCTGATTGATCGGGTTTTTGCTTTGGAGAGACGGGATAAATTACCTAATCCCATGCCAAGTCCATTAAAGCCCTCGTTATTTACCACTTGTGAGTATTCCTCTCTAGATTGTGATGCCTTTGCCCGGCCTTATAGTAGTCCTCATTCTGGGGACTTGAGGGGCGCTATCTGTGAAGTCTTTTAGCTGTGTTGGAAGAGTGGCTTTAGCGCGTCATATGTTGCCAGGTAACGAGCATAGCCTTCTTCATAGATACTTTGTGTTTTCTTGTCAGGTTCAATCGTCTTGCCAGGGTGAACCATCGCCCGTGCAGCGGACCGTAGATCGGTAAAGGCCCCTGCCCCCACGGCGGCGCAAATGGCGCTGCCCAGAGTAACAGCATCGGGCTCCGAGGTCAGGGTGATGGGGATAGCAGCGACATCCGCTAATATTTGTAGCCAGAGAGTGCTCCGTGTACCACCACCACAGGCCATGATATATTGTGTAGGCACTCCGAGTTCAGCAAGCTTCTCCAGAATGTGGCGATTGCCATAAGCTGTCCCCTCGTAGACGGCACGCAAAAGATGGCCTCTCGTGTGGGCGGGCGTAAGTCCCCAGATGGTTCCACGCGCCGTGGGGTCCTTGATCGGGGTGCGGCTACCCTGCCAGAAATCCAGGACCGTCAATCCCTCTGATCCCGCTCTGATGGCTGCGGCCGCTGCGTCGGCCTCCCCATAAAGATCAGCCTTTCCTGCGATACTTCCCCCGAAGGTATCGAGGAGCCAGCGGACCGTTCCGCCCGTGCTGGCCTGACCAGCCTCAATCGTCCATTCGCCAGTAACGACAGCGTCTTCAAAGGGGCCCCACAACCCTGGATCAACGATCGCTTGCGAAGATTGGACAAGCTGACAGGTAGAGGTGCCAGTGATAAGTGCCAGGCTTCCTGGCGCCAGGACATTCAGGCCAATCATGCCTGCGTGTGCGTCAATTCCGCTCATTGAGACAGCAATGCCAGGAGGGAGGCCCAGTTCCTGAGCCGCCTGGCGTGTCAACTCTCCGGCCTTCATACCCATGGGTAGGACGCGCCCGACTAACTTATCAGGGAGATCTCCAAGCCCAACAGCATCTAGCAGATGTATCGGCCATCCAGCAGGGGTGGAGTCAGTGGTATTTGCGCGATAATGCCATTTGGCGGCTGCGCTATTGAGCGGGATGGCTTGCTCACCAGTCAGTTTCCAGGTTAACCAGCTCATTTGCTCCACGAGATAGGTTGCCTGCTCCCATAGTTTGGGATTTTGCTGCTTAAGCCAGAGTGCTTTAGGGACGGGCCATTCCGCAGGCACATCACCACCACAATAGCGGAGTACCGGATCGCTGGTCTGTGTTATCGTTTTTGCTTGCTCGGTGGCACGTAGATCCATCCAGATCAGACTCTCGGTCAAAGGTGTTCCCTGGCTATCGGTGAGCAAGATGTTACAGGGCGCGTCAATTGCCATCCCAATCACCTGTGTCGCATCAGCGCCACTTTCGGTCAGACATCCTCGTACAGCAGCTACCAGGGCATTCCACCAATCGCCGGGATGTTGCTCAGCCCAGCCGGGTTGGGGATAGCTTGTCTGGTAGCTTTGATCATAGAAGCCGAGAGGCTGGCCCTGAAGCGTAAAAAGACCGGCTCGCAAACTTGCTGTACCTGCGTCGATTCCAAGGACCAGATCATTTCTCATAAGAATCTTCCTTGTCTTACTGCTAGCTATTGAAAGACACTTCGCAACGGCGCTCTCAATCAATGAAAAGAAAGGTTAACCGTACACATGTGCTTCAATGCCAAGCAATTCGGCGACCTGGCACAGCTCGTTTACCCAGTTCCCGTAGACTGCGTGGATATGGTTGCTGGCGTAGGTTGCCATAAACTCATCAACGGAACAGTCGAAACGTGTAAAGGCGTGTGGCCAGGCCAGGTCTGTTTGTTTCATCAGCGCCATATTTTTGTCCGCATCGTACTGGACAAACTCGCCTGTTAAAATTGCCATCCAGTATGTACCGTTGCGCCGTGTCAGGCGTGCAAAGGTGGCTTTACCGGGATGTGCCAGATGATGGACGCTGGCCCCTCCGGCGGGGAAATAGAAGCCTTCGGGATAGAAATGAACAAGGGGCAAGTTATCTTTGGGGTCGAATGAGGCCCCAGCGAAGTATGTTGCATGTTCTCCAGAGTTCACCAGGTCCCAAATTCCCAGATCAGCATGATAGTGACGAACATCAGCAAAGAGCACTGGAGTGTGCGCCAGATGCTTAAAAATCTGCATCGTCAGCGCGGCATCCATATCGGCCTCGGTTGCACATACATGTGGCTCGTGTGGACCGTCCCAATCATAAGGATCGTTGAGGAAGGCTTCTGTGACATCCATCGTGCAAAAATTATTTGTTAGTTCTGGTTGGGCTTTAATGCCGCTGAAATCAAGGCGATAGTCCTCAATGATGCGTTTCATGGCATAAGTGGCGCGAATCTGTGTTTGAAGCTTCTCGGGGGTAAGTTGCTTTCCGTCATAATGGATATGCCCGATATTCTCTGTCAACCAGTTGAATGCTGATTCTACCTTTGCCTGGGGAACGTCAGCGGCCAGGCGTATAATCTCACTCTGATCAACATGCTCCACATCGACATTAAA